>JAKRWB010000593.1 GCA_022353185.1 ANME-2 cluster archaeon
ACATCATTACCATTGAGCTGGATAGTGGTCTTGCGGTCTTCCCGGCTGATACCCAGTATCTGGGGGATGTCTTCTGTGGTATGCACACCATGCGCCAGGAATATGGGTACGGCTACGATGGTGGATACTCCTGTACCCTCGAAGGCTTTCAGTCCCTCGTCCATGGTGGGGCCGTTCATGTTCATGAACCCGGTCCTGACAACCGCATTTTCATATATCTCAGCTATAAGATTGGCAACTCCTGTTACCACTTCTTTGTTGTGTGGAAGCCTGCTTCCATGTCCCAGTGCCAGTATTCCGATTTTGTCTGTCATGTAATTCCTCGTAAACGGGTTGATTTTTATTGGAGTAATACGATTTATTGAAAAAGTATTACGGGCAGTTCTCTATTGTAATTTTAATCAAATATAATGGTTTTGTATTAAAAAAGCCAATCTTAAAATATTATTAGCTAATCGTTGACAATTCACATTGAGTAGTTTCAAAGGGTAAGAAATATGGAAGATCATGTCAGGGTATCGGATATCAGCAATTACCTCAAATGTCCACGTAAGGTCTATTATACTTACCAGGGACATGAACCCATCAGAACCGTCACCCCTTCCTACGTAGCCGCTCTAATCATAAAGGAAATGGCACAGGACTATGCAGAGGTGGTCACCTCCGAAGACATGGGTTCATCTTTGCAGTCACTGCTGGATATGTCCGCACAGCAGATAACTACAATATACCGCAATGAACTTTCCGACATTGATCCCGAAATAATATCCCAGGCAACATCAGAAGTACGCTCACATCTTGACGAGGTCATGAACGGCATCCAGGCATCCATGCAGGCACTTGGGATTGACAGGCTGCTGGATATTTTCACTTCATTAGATGTTGAATCCGTACTGTATTCTGAAAAACTGGGCATCTCAGGTAGTCCTGATAGGCTGTTGATGCTGGATGGCTGTTTAACCCCGTCTGTAATTCGCACCGGTAAGGCTCCTCTTAGCGGTGTATGGAAAAATGACCGGCTCAGGCTTACTGCTTTGTCAATTCTGCTTGAGGATAAACATGACAGCACGGTTATGAAAGGTGTGGTGGAATACGCCAGGTACGGTATTGTGCGCGAGGTGCCAATAAGACGTGCAGACAGGAGAAAAGTGCTGACACTTGCGGGCAGGGTCAAGAAAATAAGGGACGGTAGGCTGCCGGACAGGCCAGATGACGCACCATGCGACTACTGCGGGTATGTTGAACACTGCCAGGTCACACAGACCCTTGCATCCCGGTTCTTTTAAGGTAAAAGGGTAATATTAAAGTAGGTTTAAGTTCAGTTAGTGACCGTAAGGTATTTAAGTAAAAACGAACAAATATTGTTCGTACAGTATCGAACAAATCCAAATTAAATATGTGATACAATGATCGAAGTAACAGAATTAGCAGCAGGAGAACTGAAAAATCTCCTTGAACAGGAAAATAAACAGGACCATGCACTGCGTATTTTTATAGCAGGTATGGGATGCAGCGGTCTCAGTTACGGAATGACCCTGGATGACACAAAGAAAGATGATGACCTGGAAATGACCAGCAATGGTGTCAGGTTATTTATGACATCAGAGATTCAGGAATCACTGAATGGCGCAGAGATCGATTATATTGACAACGAACAGGGCAAAGGTTTTGTAATCAACAATCCCAACGCACCCAAGTGCGGTTCAGGCTGTTCCTGTTAAGTATATTTATTTTGCAGCCTTTCCGGCTGCAATCATCTTTTTTTCCAGGTATCATATTATTTCATTCCAGGATGGCATTGATCTTTTTACAGGCTTTTTCCATTTCAACGATGACAAGACCTATATTTCCATCATCACTGAACAGCGTACCCAGAATAGCATTTTCTCCGGCCTCCATGAATATAGCAATGGATTCAATGGACCTGATTATCAGCATATTGGGACTCTTTTGGCGCAGTTCTTCCATCACAGTTTTAGCAGAACCCATAATAGTGGCGGTAAAAGCTGCTAATTTTGCTTCTGGTACATAATCAGGTACGTCAGACAATATTGTAAGACCTTGATGACTTACAATAACTGATGCCTCGATATTGGCAATACTTTTGAGGTCTTGAAGTACAGTATTTAGCATTTCCTGGATGTTTTCCATGATATCTACTCTTTCCAGAATTTTGGTTTAATCACAAACTGGCAGGCTTTATCTCCCGTTGTTGGGCAAGCCGTTTCTTCACACACCAAGTTCTCTTTGTTATATACAACTTCCATGTAACCGCACAGGAAACCTTCAAGGAAATAACAATTTGAATGATTACTCATCCCTTGATATGCCTGGTTTTCAAAACTTTTCTCAACCATACATATTATTTCCCTGCCATCTTCAGACAACTTTACATCTTTTAAGAGCAGCCAGCCATAACGGGCGAATTGCTGGGCGGTGGCGCTTATAGTCTCTTCAAGGTTCTTACAGTCCCAGTGCCTGATTACCACTGGTGCGGATTTGCGACCGGCATTGTAACCTGAGGTGTATAATAACGGTCTTACTCCCTCACCCAGCGCATCAATCATTCCTTTAATTAGCGAACCCATGGTCTTCTTGCTAATAAACATGACCGGAATACCGCTTATTGTGGTGTTGGCATTCTCATCATCGAATTCGATGAAGAGAGTCTCATCAATGTTTTTAATGACTTTCACCTCTATGTATAATAATGATGATATATGATGATTACCGTCATTATTAATATGATTATCATTAAACGGTACAAGTAACAGTTGCCAGCCAGGCTTACTCAGCCCAATATGCCTATCCGTCGGCCCTGTAGTTCAAACCACACTCGTCGCATCGATAGGTTATTATCTTCATACCACTGGGACTGGTTTCTATAATGGTTTTCATCCAGCTTCCGCATGTTGGGCATTTCTGGTCCATGAGTGTGTGGTTTCGTTTTTTCTCATTCATTATTTTCGCCCTAGTTGTTTATGTGCCCGGGCCAGATGTCCGGCTGATTGGGCACCAATAAGAGATATCTCACCTGCAAGTACTGCCACTCCAATTATTTCGGCAAATTTTTTTGCATTAACGCCAGGCGGCTCACCTGCACCGGCCACGCCCAGTATCTGAAGGCACTCCTGCTGTGTAGCGATACCAGTGCCGCCGCCCACCGTCCCCACCTGCACAGCAGGCATGGTGACGCAACAGTGCAGGTCACCTTCAGGTGTCATTTCCATGGTAGTGATAGTGCTACTACCTTCAACCACATGAGCCGCATCCTGCCCGCAGGCCAGGTAAAGAGCAGCCACGATATTGGCCGCATGGGCGTTGTACCCCATACTTCCGGCACGGGCTGAACCCAGCAAATTCTTTTTGTAATTGACTTCTGACATGGACTGACACCTTGTCTTGAGTTTAGCACCCACCAGGTCTTCGGGTATGACCACTTCAGCCACAACGGTCTTGCCCCTGCCCAGTATGTTGTTGATGGCCGATGGTTTCTTGTCAGTGCACATGTTCCCGGAGAGGGATACCAGTTCAATTCCGAACTGCTCAGTTATGTAATTTGAAACTGCCTCTGATGCAATGGTTGCCATGTTCATACCCATGGCATCCTTGGTATCGAACCTGAGCCTGAGGTGAACATCGGTCCCCACCACAAAAGGCGTTGCTTCTACCAGTTCCCCGAACCGGGTGGTTTCGGCGGCCTTTGCCTTCATGGCCTCAAAGTTATCAGCTAACCAGTCCACGAACTCCCTGGCATGTATCACGTCCCTTGCCGAGAATACAGGAGCCCGGGTCATGCCGTCCTTGAATATCCGCACAGTGGCACCACCGCAGGCCGAAATTACCGAGCAGCCCCGGTTGGTGCTGGCCACCAGTGCGCCTTCGGTAGTAGCCAGGGGTAGATAGAAATTCCCTGATGCGTATTCACCCTGAATGGTCACAGGGCCTGCAATGCCTAAAGGGAGCTGGATAGCTCCTATCATATTTTCAATATTGCGCCCCACAACTTCTGCGGCGTCAATGGAAAAGCTACCTAAATTTTGTATATCGGTACCTGTCATCCTGGCAATGGCCTCTCTCCGTACAGCCACCCCTTCCACAGGACCAACCTGCTGATCAATGGCATGAAGTTTGAGCTGGCCAGATGCTACCTTTTCTACAATTTCCTCTTTTTTGAGGTCACTGTCCTGGCTCATGGGTCAATGTTGTGTTGTAACATATTTAACCTTGGCGAAAAACGGCAATCACAATATGGAGGTAATTGTCAAATCATGAGGCATAAAAGTGCATTCAGGTTTTATTGACCAAATTTATAAATGCATGGGCAGATATAATAGACTGAAAAACTACTATTATACTATCACCAACAGATATATATATGTTTTAAAATATATAAAAATGGAGAATATTGTGAAAACTACTGATAAAGATATTGCTGCCGAGGATAACATTGTCACCGAGACCGATGACCTGCTTGGCGGTTTAAACATACAGACCACATCTGAAGTGGAAGTACCTGAAGACCTGATAGACCAGGTGATAGGTCAGGAACATGCTGTTGAGGTGGTGAAGAAGGCTGCCAACCAGCGCAGGCATGTGATGATGCTTGGCACTCCAGGTACAGGGAAGTCCATGTTGGCAAAGGCCATGGCCGCACTTCTGCCAAAGGAAGAATTACAGGATGTCCTGGTCTATAATAATCCCGACGATAACAACACTCCCAAGATAAGGGTTGTGCCTGCAGGAAAAGGTAAGGAAATAGTAGATGCCCATAAACTGGAAGCAAGAAAGCGGATGCAGGCCCGTAATATGTTCATAATGATATTCGTGTTCGGTATCATCATATATTCATTCTATACCGGTGCGCTGATATGGGGCATCATTGCAGCCATACTTATTTTCATGGTAATGCGCCAGTTCATGCCGAAAGAAGAGGCGTACATCCCAAAACTGCTGGTATCCAATATCGGTAAAGATACAGCTCCGTATATTGATGCCACCGGTTCACATGCCGGGGCACTGCTGGGTGATGTGCGGCATGACCCGTTCCAGAGCGGAGGCCTGGAAACCCCTGCACATGACAGGGTGGAAGGCGGTGCCATTCAAAAAGCGCATAAGGGTGTGCTATTTATAGACGAGATCAATACACTGGGGCTGGAATCACAGCAGAACCTGTTGACAGCTTTGCAGGAGAAGGAATTTCCTATCACGGGCCAGAGTGAACGCTCCTCGGGCGCAATGGT
>JAKRWB010000594.1 GCA_022353185.1 ANME-2 cluster archaeon
GGTTGGGAAGGGGTGAAGGAAGGTTTGGATGAAATGGGAAGAATCAGAAAAACTACTCTTACTATTGGAGGAGAAAAAATTGAAAAGCTTACAGTTTTCACAAAAGAACAGAAAGAGATTTTGAAAAAGTTGGGTTTGGAAGAAGGACTATTTCATATGTAGTCTATAAAACCCGGAAGGTCAGGTTGTAATCAATCCCAAACTCGGGTAGCCGCTCCTTTGCAGCCTCCCGCTTCCTCTGGTGGTCTATCAAGAATTCCTCCATAAGCCCTGCTGCCCGCTTTTTGCAGGTACCGCACATCAACTTCCCGGCAAGACACTGCTGTTTGACCTCCAGCACCTCGTTATCATCCTCTACCAGATGATAGAGCATCAGTTCATACACGGTGCACTCGTCGGGCAGGCCACCGTGCTCTTTTTGCTCTTCCAGCGTCATACGTCCGCCTGTCTTGGCACGCATTACCTTCTTGCCAGCAGCTTTTGGCTCCTCGGTCAGAGCAATGATACTCTCCGGGATACTGCTGCTCATCTTGCCCCCCTGCAGCCCGGTCATGAATTTATGATATGTTGAGGCAGGGGGTAGGAAGGTATAGCCACCTATTGATTTTTCCACTTCTTTGACAATTTCGTGTGCTTTTTCTAGAATTGTTTTATGTTCTGATGAAAAACAGCGAATATTGATATGGCCAGTATAACGATTAATTTCATCATTCCCGATAATAATATTTTGTAAGGATTTTTCAATGTCGATAAAGGCATTTTTGATTTTTAATTTGACAAGTTCTTCTGCTGGCAATTTTGAATAAATATTTACTAGCCAAACATGCGGTTCCTTATTTTTACCAGGTTCATCATCATTTGAATAATATGGATTAGGTTGCTGACCATCAAAAACATGGAACATGTTCATCTTGTCTGCAAGACCCCTGGTCAGCCTGATATGAGGGTCCTGGTCCGCACCCACTGGAATAACTACCGGGCGCGGTCCTCCGAACTCCTGAAGTTGCGGGTGCAGGATATCAGCACTCTGTACCGTGGCTGAGACCATGTGTGCGATATTGGTCTCGCCATTGAACCCGTAGATGGCACTCATCTCAGAGAAATTAGCTTTCACACCCAGTTCAAAGGCCAGGTCACGGACTTCCGGGCTTGTGGACTGGAAATAAATGCGCCCGCCTTCAGGCTCGAATCCCAGGGCGATGAGGCTTAAGATATATTCCTCCACCCCGATGCGCCTGCAATCCTCCCATGAAATACCCCGAACACTGTGTGCTTCCATATCAGCCACGGCCATGAACACGGTCCCGCCCTGTTGCTGGTGCCAGATAATCTCCTCCATCACCATCTTGTGTCCCAGATGTACGCGGCCCGATGGCATGAACCCGCTCATGGCACTGAATGGTTTGCCGGAATCCATGGCATCCACTATAGAATCGTAACTACGGTGCCCGAAGATGATACCCCGGCGCATGAAGCGGTGGGGATGTTTGATACGTTGCAGGTATATCTTTAGCTTATTATTTTCTATTTTTACAACGAACTTATCGGTTCTAACGTCATTGATTTCTAAGTTTAATTCAGTTTGTTCATCGTTAAGTTTTAGTGAAATATTATTATTTTCAGCAGAGATATTTATAGTCTTACCGTCATCGATTTTTTCAATTTTCGCAGTTTTTACCCAATCGATGCCATAGTTCTGCCTTAGAAACTCTATGAACATCCCATTATCGTTTCCTGGGATGCCTTCCCAACTAAACAAATACTTCGGCGAGAACTCATCGAACGGGGATATGCCGAATTCGTCAAATAGTTTCTGGTAATCGTCTATGGATGTGGATTTCCATGGGTTGATTTCGTTCATGTTTGGAGGGAATTAATAGTCGGTTTATAGATAATTGTTTCTGTTCCTGGATTAGCTACATTCAGTAGTCAAATGATCATTACTCTATGATGTTACTCAATTTTAAGATACTGCAAAATTTCTTTTTCAAACAATAACACATCATCCAAATCATTTTTTATAATCTCTAATACACGCAAATTATCAATATTTCCATATCTGTGTACAAGCAAATTTCCATAACATTTGCGCCAATATCGGTCATTTTCTCACATCTGGACAACAATTATTTTGTTCTGGAAACGTAAAAACATGTCGTAAATATTCTCATGATTTGAATTAACCAGATATGCGCCAATTAACTGTACATATCATAATGTTCTGCGGGTTTAGCAGCCTGCTTCCTGAGGCTTTTAAGGTGTTTTTCCACCCCTTCAGCTTCCTGATACAATGGCTTCAGGTCGATCTTGATGGTGGGTATCATCCTGTCAATTATTTCAACTACCATTGCAGCAGTCCTGGCATCGGAAGTATCAGGTCCCCGCTGTGCAACGGGTACTATCACATTTAAGTTGCGTAACCTTCCTTCATTGAGCAAAACGCCTGAGATACCTGCAATCATACTATGTATCAGTTGATCAATTTCCAGTTGTACCAACTCTTTGCGGGAAGCATCCGTACTTCCGATGCCAAACAGTTTGAGCCCATCATTATCGATTATTTGAGTCTCAGGAGATAATATCCGGCTGCACCCCGCATCCTCAGCAAACGACAACATCAACCTGGCAACATCCCTGGCCATCTCAGGAAGTGGTGTGAACTCTGAGATGAATACAACCAATTTTGCCTCCTCATTAGCATATATCCGGGCAGGGAATTTGGGTTTTGAATCATATATCATAGCAATTGGCGGGAACTCATCAGCATCAAGACCGCATATCTGGTCCAGATTCATCGCATTTACCAGATAACTGGCTACGATGGAGTTCATCAAACTGCTAGATGGGAAACCGTTGATGATCGTCGAACCTTTCAGGTCCATGTCCTTGTACTTGTGCATGATTATTTCCATATTTTCACCTTTCTTCATTTGTTTTTATCAACTTATTCGGTATAACTACTTAAAGGGATAAAAAAGTACTTCCTGAACAGAGCTCAGTGTTTCCTTGAAAATTGTTTTATTTAACTGGAACAATTCAATCGCATAATCCAGTATGTAGTCACCTAATCTTTCAATCTCTACTGCCTTATCTTGCATATCTGGCTATAGCACTGTCTTAGAATAAAATAAGTGCTAATGGTTAGGAATGGGTGAAGGAAGGTTTGGATGAAATGGGAAGAATCAGAAAAACTACTCTTACTATTGGAGGAGACAAAATTGAAAAGCTTACAGTTTTCACAAAAGAACAGAAAGAGATTTTGAAAAGGTTGGGTTTGGAAAAAAGACTATTTCATATGTAGTCTATAAAACCCGGAAGGTCAGGGTATAAGTGAACAGAAAGGGACGGCTGGTAAGCTGAAGAAGGTGTGGAAGCAGAAATTGTGTAATAATTAGCAGCGAACTCAAACCGAATTCGTAGAGGGACAGCTCATTAATGAATACTTTTGGGTTAGTAATTTAATCGTATGTGTGTAGTATCATGATTGTAAAAGCACAATATTCAAAAAATACACTGCATCAAAGAGTTCGTACCAGCTCACATTGAGTTCGTTGCTATTCATAAATATTTCCCAACCTTATCCACCAATTCCTGCAATGTGAAAATATGTACCCTGTTTTCCAGGGCAAACCTTTTAGCAGTCTCAGTAAACCCTTTTTTGGATACAATAACATAATGGTTCATCCGGTTCTTATTCATCCATTCCACAAGCCCTGACTTTCTTATCAATTCCACGATAGTGTCCCTATCTGTTTTCCTGTTCTGCCATTTGCATTCACAAAATAAAATATCCCCCGTATCTTCATTTAGAGCAACTATATCGATCTCTTCACCCTTGCGCCACCATTTCCCCCATTTCGTGAGAAACGGCAGGTTTCCCTCCATAGAAATCTTCTGGAGTAGTTCACTTGAGATATCCTCAAAAATGGGTCCTATAAATCTGGAGAAGTCCTCTGTTATTATATCATGAACTATGTCCACTTTTCCTATTTCAATAAGGGAAGAGTTTGGATAAATATACCTGAACCAGAACCTGAAAAAGTAATCCGAAAGCACATAATTGCCGCTTCGGGTAGACTTTTCCTTCGACAATGTAACAGGTATATTACGTCTCAATATATTCAGCTCAACAAGTCTTGAAATATATGCATACAATTTGCTTGTAGAAACACCTGAAAAATTTGATATTTCGTTAAAAGAGGTCTTTCCAAAAGCCACAGCTTTGATTATCGAAAAATAATTCGAAAAATCCTTAAGTTCCTCCATCAGTAAAAATTTCGCCTCTTTGTAAAGAAAAGCATCTTTATCCAGCAGTGCTCTAATGATATTTTCTGAAAGGCCCAGGTCAGGATTAAACTCTTCTGCATAACGGGGGATACCACCAAGCAGGCTATACGCTCCCACGATATCCTCTTCCTTCCAGTCTTTGAATAGGAGCCTGAAATCCAAAAATCCAAGCGGCTTAAGATGTATCTGGCCGGTACGCCGTCCATAGATTGGGCTTTCGTAGGAAAGGGCAATTCGCTGCATCATGGAAATACTGGAGCCGCACAGAATAAGCTTCAGGCCCATATCTTTCCACTTCTCGTCCCAGTAAAACTGTAATATAGATACAAAACCCGGGTTGCTCTTATATATGTAGGGAAGTTCATCGAAAATCAGTACCATATTCTCTTTTTCTATGAGCTTTGTAAGATAGTCAAACAGGGCATGCCACGAATTTAGCGGATTATTTTTCAGGAAATCATCATCCAGCGTGAGCCCTGCAATCTTGGAATATAGGGATGCAAGCTGACCTTCTTTCTGGAGTTCACCAAGGAAATATAGAGATTTTCCATCATTGCGGACAATGGACTGCTTTATAAGTTCTGTTTTGCCTACCCTACGCCTTCCGTATATGATAATAAGTTCGGCTGATCTGGAGGAATATTTCTCTTCAAGAAATGTTAACTCTTTGTGCCGATCAACAAAAGAGTATTTCATAGTTATCAATTTGTCTGGGATTACTTAAATGTTGCCATTAACATAATTTAAATTATGATAATTGAACTTATGATAATTGAACTTATGATAATTGAACTTATGATAATTGAACTTATGATAATTGAACT
>JAKRWB010000595.1 GCA_022353185.1 ANME-2 cluster archaeon
TTATACTCCACATACCAAATACACGAAATCGAAATTATAAATAAAATTATAACAATATTTTTTATTTTCATAATTCATAACTCATTTTCATGCATCATTCCTTTCATGCACCCCTTTTCTAAAGGGGTGTTAGGCTAGCGACCGTGACTTCGTAGTAGCAGCTATGCATCGTTGTTTTCCCTATAATTATATTTAACTTTTAATATTTTCACAATTGGATTTAGACACATTCGTGTTGCTTTTTTCAAACAATTATTAGTACCTATTATTTTCCCAATCACTGGACTAAACCAATAGTAGAATTTAATAAAAGATATCCCAAGTATGTTATTTTCCAAAGAATTGTCTCTCCAGAAACGTAATACATCAATCTCTTCTGCGAATGGTGTCCCATATGCGGCTGTTGCTATGAAACATTTATCATTAAATCCATGAACTTCATCGTGTTCTTCCCAAGTAAGTATTTCAAGATTGTCTGGACAATTATTTAATTTGTCACCATCTATATGATGAATTACATACTCACTGAAACGAAATGGATATTCATTGGGATCATAAAGATAATTATAAGCTACATCTCTATGAACTAATCTTTCAGTATCTATCTCCCTTCTATATCCACGTTCATCAATAAATGTTCTATTATTTTTCATTTATTCACTCCAGCAATAAGTATGCAACGTTAGTCAGAATGTCTTAAAATATTCATTATTATTTATTCCCCTAACGCTTATTTCGTTTAGCAACAATGTCTTCGGCTCTGTGCCCTCCCATAGTATAAACAGTGTTTCCGCCACCAACTACTTCCCACCCAGAACCGTTTTTGCTCTTTCTTGCATATACTTTTAACATTGATGAATCACCTACAAACAAATTTCATTTAATGAATTAAATATTTTTCGCATCAATTTCGTTGATGCTTCGGACTTCCAGCCCGAGGTCGTTAACCCCTTCATCAAACAGTTGATAATTAAGGTATCAGAGCTTTTGGTGTAGGATACAAGGCAGTAATCTATACATGAATACCTTTGCATGGTAAGTGCTCTAAAATCGTGTTATTTTCAATCCAATAGTCTGAAACCTTGTGAATACAATTTCCGAAATAGAAGAATAACTTATTGAAATTGAGACAAATGAATAAAAAAAAGATTTTTTAACATTGACAGGGTATAAATTCATGCATCATATCAAAATCGATTTTCTTGAGTGATCCGTCAATGTTCCAATGCATTGTGCTGTGGCAATTCGGGCACAATAATAAGAGATTGTCCATTTTGTTGTTTTCACGGTTGCGGT
>JAKRWB010000596.1 GCA_022353185.1 ANME-2 cluster archaeon
GCAGCGTCGTGAGTATCTTTACTGTAGTGCTTTTACCGGCACCGTTCGGACCCAGGAGGCCGAATATCTCGTTTCCCACTTCAAGATCTATATGGTCCACAGCGCAAATGCTTCCGAAGTACTTTGTCAATCCTATAGTGTTAATTACAGATTTCATGTCGTCAGTCAAATTTGATTTTTGTTCTGATTTCCCTCATCTTCTCATCCCAGTCAGGAACATCTTCCGATATCAAGATATCGACGGTGCCTCCCTGGAACTCTCCATCACCTGCCTTATCTTCCATCCATCCTTCGATCTCAAGGTAGGTATTTTTTAGAGCTTCAAGCACTTCAGGATCAGCATTCCATAGTCCGCGCGCCTGGGCTTCCAGCAGCCGCCTTGCAATCTCTTCAAGTGCATAGGGATTGTTCTCTTCAAAGAACCGGCGCATCTCATTATCAAGTATAAAAGTTTCTGTTATATTATCAAATATCCAGTCATCCACCTCCTGTGTAGATGCCTCCCAGCCGTACACACGGCCTATCCTCTTCGAAATATCGCCGGCTCCTTTATAGCCGTGCTGCTTCATCCCCTCGATCCACTTCGGATTCAGGAGTTTTGTCCTGACCACACGCCTTATCTCATCTGCCAGGTCCCTGATCTCAACATGCCCGGGTTCCCTGGTATTTCCATAATAGTTTTTCACTTCGTTTCCTGAAACATGACGCGCCGCCGCAGTCATCCCGCCGTGTGTGCCAAAATAGCAACAGCAGCCGAGAAGGTCATATTCATCACTTACAACCTTATTGAAGGTTGCATCTACTGTTTTCAGGCTGGCTGCAAGCTGTTGGTGTGCTTCTTTGCCGCTCACATCCTTACCATAAGCATAGCCGTTCCAGTAAAGGAAGACCCCCGCCAGATCCTTCTCTTCCTTCCATGCGCTGGCATATACGGCAAGGTTCACACCATTACCATATGTTCCCGGTTTGCTAGAAAATATCCTGAAAGTAGCATCTTCCCACTCGCCACCGTTTTCTACTATCTCAAGTGAGTGCTTTCGCAGATAGTTCTGCCCTACAGGTTCATCCAGTGTGGCTACCGCCTGTATTGCTTCATCAATAAGTTCGATGCAGTTTGGAAAATTATCCCTGGTAATGGCTGAGACCCTGATCGTGACATCGATCCTGGACCTGCCGAGTTCGGCCAGTGGAATGACCTTAAATCCCCTTACCCTGCCGTTGCTCAGCCAGACAGGCTCAACGCCCAGCAGGTTCATGATCTGTGCCATCCCTTCACCATCAGCCCACATGATATCGCTTGCCATCCAGTAGAATGCCACGTTCTCAGGAAGCCGCCCTTCCTCTTTCATGTATTTTTCAATCAATGCCCGTGACAGTTGTTGGCCCACTTTCCAGGCAGCTTTAGTAGGTACCCGGTTCGGGTCCAGGGAATAAAAATTCCTGCCTGTGGGCAGCACATCGTCCCTGCCCCGCGTGATAAGACCCGAAGGCCCTGCAGGGATGTATCCCCCTTCAAATCCGTGAAGCAGCGCATCTATTTCCAGGGATGCTTCAATACGCACATCAAGGTCAGCAATGCGCTCTCTGACAATTGCTAACCCTGTATCAGGCCCGTTCAACCTGTTTCCCAGGATTTCCTTCGCCAGGACAGTTGCATCTGTTCCACTACCGGCCAGACATTTGCGTATAACATCTTTGGATATGATATCGATCTCTTCAAGGAGTTCACCATAGGAAATCCCATCATCCGAAACTGCACCCTGGTTTGAGATAAGCTCATCAAGATCAAGGCCGATCAGCCCTGCTACTACCCGCCTGAGCGAAACTCCGCGGGCACTATCGTCATAGCGCAGGATTGAGTTGATGAAATCAACACGATGTTCACCTTCGGGCAGCCTGCCAAAGATATGCATCCCGCTCTGTATCTGGGTATTCCGTATCTTACTAAGGACTTCATGCGTCCTGCTTACCACCTCACCAAACGGCATATCATCCTTAAACCTGATATCCGAAGTGAGATTTGATCTGTTTATCTCATCCATGACCAGGTGCTCAAGAGCATGTGCTCGCCCCCTATCGTGTTTTGCCTGCTCGTACTCACCCAGCAGCCGGTCAAGCTCTTCAAGTTCGTCATAGAGTCCCCCGCTTGTCATGACGGTCTGCATATGGTCGACCAGACAGGCAAGTGCCCTACGCTTGGCAATGGTTCCTTCCGGCGGATTACCGGCATTGTAAATATAGAGATGTGGGATGCTGCCGATACTGATGTCTGGATAGCAGTCACCTGACAGACCCACACCCTTGCCTGGCAGGAATTCGAGATTACCATGTGTTCCGATATGCACCAGCACATCTGCCTTGAAAGTGTTCTCAAGATAACGGTAGGTTGCCAGGTACTGATGCGTCGGCGGTACTTCAGCGTCATGCAGTATCTTGCACACTTCCCCGTCACATCTGCTGCCTGCACAACCACGCTTCGGCTGTACACAGACCACAGCATTCCCAAAACTGACACCTGTTATAACAATCTTATCTTCATACACCATTGCCGCAGGCACGCCTTCCTTCGCTTCCCCGGGAGGGTTGCCCCACACATCGATCATCTTCTTCCTGACCTTAGGGCTAAGGTTATTGAAGAATTCTTCATATTCATCCTTTTCCACAAAGTCCAGCACACCCCCGTTTCTGACAATTTCACCAACAGTAGTCCACCTGAACTCTGAGATCGCCTTTCGCTGCAAGATCGTGTCAATTAATTCCCTCCCATCGGCGGGTGGATCTACGACATAGCCGGCATCGTGCATCCGGTTCAATATTCGTGCTGCACTTTCAATAGAATCAAGGTGGGCTGCACCACCAATAGTGGCTTCTGCACCTGCACACGGGTTGTTGTGCAGGATAAAAGCCACCCTGCGCCGGGGCATAGGCTTGCTCCTGAGGTTCAACCATTTTTCTACCCTCGATACCAGTTTGGCACATCGTTCCTGAATAGGCCGGCGCTCAATATAGTTATCCTGCACCAGGCCGGCACTAATGATGATGGGTTCGATCACACCCTCAAATTCCGGCATTGCCACGCTCCAGCCGATATCATTGCTAAGACCGTTCGATTCCTCCCACCTGTCCATTGTCGTGTAGTACGAGATAATGGGTTGAAAGACCGGAACATCAAGTTTCATCAAAAGATCAATACCGTGCCTGGAATCTGAAGCATCATTTATCCTTTTCTTTTCACTCACGACAAAAAAAGGTGATAGCTTAACAATGGCATCCACAACTACTTTTCCATTTGTTACAAAGTACTCATTAAAAACCTCATCCATACCTTTAGTACCTAATTCATCATCCCTGACAGAATACGAAAAGACCGGTATGACATTCAGATTCCTGCTTTCAAACTCACGGATCAAGGCATTTTCTGTATCCAGTGTATTGTTTACCCATGAAGTTCTGGAAATCACAATCCCGACCGTTCTCCTGCTCTCAGGTTTGCTCCATGAAAGGTATTCCTCGATATTTGCGAACCGGTGCGGTTCATCAGGGTGGTACAGCCCTTCCCAGGCTAACTTTTCCGGTGGCTCAGCATTCAGGTCAAGTCCCAGGACCTCTTTTCCTATATAGCATAGAAGGTTGGTAAGATTCTTCTCTCCATTATACATTAAATAGGAATAACAGGCTGCTACAGTCGCAGGTTCCACTGTTGAAAAAACCCAGTGGGATGGGTCATATCCAAGACAGATGATGGGAGCCCTGCCTTTTAGTTTCTCTAATCTTATCTCCAGTTCCTCCCAGAAGAAATTGGCTGTGCGATAGAGGATGATCACATCTGCCTCTTCACATGCTTTAAGGGCGTCTTCCATCTTCTCAGGCTCATCTTCTATTGAACTGGAAGAATATGCAGCCAGTTCAAATCTCAGTTTTTCGCTTGCTTTTAATAGTGCAGGGATGTACGAATTCCACATGATAGCTGCGATTTTCATATTTCCTCCTCTAAATCCGTGATAAAGACCCAGGCTTATTAGCATACTGCTTATCTCATATCTTACAGATGATGCACATCCGTTTTGGACCCGCCTTTATTATAAGATAATACGAGGTATGTGTAGTCTTTTCAGATGATATTTCATAAATTTACAGTTACCAATTGTAATAAGATTATTTATATTTGTATTATTTTATATGTTAATATTAGAAAATAATATTTAATTAATATTACATACTTATCCAATAATATTATCTATTATTACGTATGAGACAGTCACAGAGGAATGAAGAGTACTCATGAAAAACCACACAATATTTCCATATCCTTTTACTGCCATTGTCGGGCAGGAAAAGATGAAAAAAGCCCTGCTATTGAATGCTATAAATCCGAAGATAGGTGGTGTCCTTATAAGGGGAGAGAAAGGGACTGCCAAATCCACGGCTGTGCGGGCGCTTGCAGGTCTTCTGCCTGAGATAGAAGTGGTGGAAGGGTGTGTGTTCAGATGCAATCCCCATAATAAAAACGAGATGTGTAAAGACTGCCTTGAAAAGACGCAATACAGCGAGTTGAAGACCGCATTATGCCGGATGCGAGTTGTTGACCTGCCTGTAAGTACTACAGAGGACAGGGCTGTAGGTACTCTTGATATCGAACATGCTATCAAGAAGGGGGAGAAGAAGTTCGAACCGGGAGTGCTGGCAGCAGCCCACCGCGGCATTCTTTATGTGGATGAGGTGAACCTGCTCGATGATCATATCGTCGATGTGCTCTTAGATTCTGCCGCAATGGGGGTGAACACCGTGGAACGTGAGGGAGTGTCTTATTCCCATCCTGCCTCTTTTATTCTTGTGGGAACCATGAATCCCGAAGAAGGGGAACTGCGACCCCAGCTGCTTGACCGTTTTGGCCTGTGTGTTGACATCGAAGGTATACATGATGTGGCTGCACGGGTTGATGTCATTAAGCGAAGACAGGAGTATGAAAGCGATCCCGAGCGATTTGCCAGTGAGTGGCAGGATTCTGAGCTAAAACTGTGTGACCGGATTGTAAATGCAAAGAATCTGCACCCACAGGTTCGGGTATCGGATGAAATAATTGAACTTATCGCACAGATATGTATCGATATGCGTGTTGACGGGCACCGTGCTGATATTACCATAATGAAGACCGCTACTACCATAGCATCCTATCATGACCGGACCGTGGTCACAGAGGAGGATGTTAAGGAGGCGGCCGAACTGGTCCTTTCCCACAGGATGCGCAGGAAACCTTTTGAAGAGCAGACTGATTACCAGGATAAACTGGACGAGTCCCTTAATAAACAGAAAGAAAAACAAAAACAAAAACAAAAACAAAATGAAAATGAAAATGAACAAAAAGAGCAAACGAAACACAGCGAACATAAAGAACAACCCGGGCAAACCGAACAAAATAGTGAGGATAATGGGGATAAACAGGAAGTGCCAGATGCCGCCTCTGAGACTACTTTTGAAACGGGTGAAACCTATCACGTAAAACACCTGTCTCCTGAGCATGACAGAATGAACAGGAACGGCTCCGGGAGGCGCACCAAAACACGGACAGACTCCGGATCAGGCAGGTATGTGAAAAGTGCGATCCCTCATGAGAATACCTCAGATATTGCCTTTGATGCTACATTCAGGGCGGCAGCCCCCAACCAGCTAAACATAGAAAAGGATGGGATGGCCATTGCCATCCAGCAGTCTGATATCAGGGAAAAAGTGCGTGAGAGGAAAATCGGTAATACGATCCTGTTTGTTGTGGACGCCAGCGGTTCAATGGGTGCACAGCAGCGCATGACGGCCGCCAAGGGTGCG
>JAKRWB010000597.1 GCA_022353185.1 ANME-2 cluster archaeon
GTCCGGTTCTTAGAAGAGGGAGAGCGAGTAATCGCTCTTTCTTATTCGGCAATCTTCATGCACGGTTCTGTGAGGGGGCTCATGGTAACCTCGGGGCTATTAACCCAGAAAGAGGTGCGCTATGAGTCCTACTCGACATAGACACAAACCACCCACTGAATCAGAATATCAGTATATGTTGTTAGGCAATATGATGTTAAGCAAGAAGAAAGATTGATTACACAGTGAAGTCAATGAACCTATAACGGAATGGAGGTGTTAATTACATGGAAATTGAAGAGATGGTTAAGAAGATTGATGCAAAAGCACTGAGAGAAGAAGCAAAGAAAAGGGACATTCCAACACGTTGTGTGACAAAACTGAACCTTGCCAAAGCACTGCCCCTGGATGTAGTCGAAGAACTGGCAAATAAGTCAACAAAATAATATTTCTATTTTTCCTCAAAGGCTGCAATTGCCTGCTTCAGAGCATCATCCGTATACATCTCAGCGTTCAGTATCACCCGGTCCAGCCCGGTAGTATCCTTACAATCGCTTTTAAAATAGACAGTGTTCCCCAGCAAATACAGTGTAGGAAATATCTCAAACATTTCCAGGCTGGGTTGTGCGAACCCCGGCGGTGAGCCTGACAGGTCGAACATATCAACCAGTTCAAGCTCCATTGGGCTATTGCACCGCTGGACGCAACCGGGCGGCACTTCACCAAAGAACCGGGCAGTATGACAGGAGCGAGTGTATGATACTGCAATAAATTCAGCATGTCCAGCCACCGGAAGCCCGGTCTTGAGGGCAGCCGTGATAGTTCTGGATTCCAGGTCGGTTTCCATAGCCGATATGCCCATACCTTTCATGAATTCCAGTGTCCTGCTGTAATTAAGATTAGTCTGCAAAAACGCCGCTTTTACTTCTTCAGACTCATCCCGTACCAGATGGTCCACCCAGGGGCATGCTTCGGATGTATGCACAATACCCCGACCGGCCGCGACCGCTTCAAAGCCTTCTAGCCCGCCATCCCTGTGCAATGCATACAGCACCCCCACGTCATTGACCACAAGCCTGATTCCCTCGGGCAGACTCCTGATATATTCCAGCATCCAATCATAGTGTTTTTGTGGTGTGATTGGCGTTACCACGCTCAGGACTTCCATCTGCCCGGCAATTTTGCCCACTTGCTCAATGGATGGAAGCCTGTGCACACAGCACTCGCTGCCAATGCCTATGCTGGCTCCATGTTCCTCACACAGACCCAGCAGCCTGTCCATCTTTGCCGTATCACTGGAACGTATCTCGATCACGTATCAAACCTCAAACCTCAAACCTCTATACATATGAATCATTGATAGGTGTTTTCAGGTACTTGCACCTGTGCTGGTCGCACATCATCATCCAGAAAGGTATCTCTTCCAGCACCCAGTCCTTGACCTCGGTTGGCGTCGCCCCGTCCTGAACCATATCAATGCCGCTGCGGTAAGTCTGGATGATGGTCCGTATCATTTCAGGATTCATGCACCTGCCCACCACTTTCAGTGCCGATACCCCTGCATTCATCAACTGTCCCAGGCTGCACAGCGAACAGTCAGTACCCGCATCCAGTATGGCATGCAGCCTGCCGTCCTCAGACACTCTGTAATTCGCCCTGCAGGGCAACCCCAGGCTGATGGCCTCATCGGCATTGTGTATTAAATGACAGGTGCCGTTGATATTGGAACACCCGAACTGGCCGAACACTTCCAGTTCCACGCCCAGGCCCGACAACTGCTTTATCTCGTCCATGTTTATCTTAAAGGGAAGCACCACCTTGGCTACACCCAGGTCGGCCAGCATCTCGATCTGGCCCCGGTTAAAATTATTAAGCAGCACGCTGGCATGGATAGGCAGTCCCAAATCCAGTTCATGTAATAATGACAGGGCTCCAAACTCGCCCACAATAAGGGCATCCACCCCTGCATCCACTCCACGCATCACATGGTCGATATACATCTCTTCCATGGAATCGGCCATAAACGGTGCATTGACCGTGTAATCGACAAGTACACCCCGGTCATGAGCAAACGTCACAATATCCGCCAGTTCGGCCTGGTCTTTAACATTGCAGCTCCGGCCCCTACCAGAGAGGTTAAGGTTTACAAGTCCTGGCGTTTCCAGGCCAAGATATATCTCATCAGCACCAGCTTCAATCACATTGACGGCAGTAGCCATGGACTCTGCCGGGGCCATGAGGTTCATTTTTGTTCGGGGTTTCATGCATTATAATTCGCTTAAAGTCTTTGCCAGCAGGGGCGCCACACTTACCTTGCTTACGGCCTTTTCAATAGTATCGGTGGCAATAATTTCCACAACACCTGAACGGGACAACTTGAGAATTGCACTGCCAGCCAGTACCGGGTGGATGCATGCAATATATACATCGGCTGCACCCTGTTCCCTGAGCATGCGCACAGCCTCTGCCATGGTACTTCCGGTAGACACAATATCATCCAGTATCACCACGTCCCTGTCCTTCACATCAAGGTTCTTGGGAGCGACCTGGACTGTGTCGCCGCTGAGGCGTTTCTTTTCAAGATAATCGTAATCAATTCCCAGCTCTTCTGCCGCCGATGCTACCAGTCCCTTTGCCCCTTCATCAGGTGCCAGTATCACAGGATTCCGGAAGTGGTCCATGTCCCGTATATACTGCCCCATCAGAGGCGCTGCATTGACATTCACAGTATTGCATTGAAAATGGTCAAGCACCGAAGTTTCGTGTATGTTCACTGTTATTACATTATCTGCTTCAATGGGCCGGGCCATGGCCCTTGCACTGAGCGCCTCGCCCCTCTTGAATATTTTATCCTGCCTGGCATAACCCATGTAGGGAATGACCACATGGATGCGGTCGGCTGTGCTGCAAGCATCAATAAGCTGAAGAAGTGCTACATAATCCGAATCTGTGGCCGTGCTTTGTACAATAACAGCTTCAGGGCCGATTTCGTCAATGATACGAATATACATCTCATTGTCAGGGAACGTTTTGAACTCGCATACCGTAAGTTCGCATCCCAGGGCAGACGCTACCCTGCTTGCTAAAAGTTGTGATGATGGCCCTCCAATTACTTTCAAAATCAAATCCCTCAAATCTTCATTTTGGACAGATAGTATACTCTAATATGACATAAATCATTGTTGTTATTTGCTTATTGGACGTTTCCGTAACATCTCAAACAAGTAGAGAATAGTTTACCTTTGGATTGTCATAGCAATAAATAAAAAATGGGGACTAAATTATAGATAAAACCGACCTGTCACCGGAAAAAGAACCTGATTTCCTTATTCCGGGTATCAAGAAGAACGTATTCATCCTGGGGCTGGTGAGCCTGTTCACTGATATTTCCAGTGAAATGCTCTACCCCATAATACCCTTTTTTCTCACGCTCGTACTGGGCGCGCCCATGGTACTGGTCGGGCTTATCGAAGGAGTCGCTGAAAGTACTGCCAACATCTTAAAAGTTGTATCAGGCTGGTATTCGGATAAGACCAATAAGCGCAAACCATTCGTGCTCGCCGGATACAGCATCTCAGCCATCTCAAAACCCCTTATGGCACTGGCATACGGCTGGCCACTGGTCCTGGTCGCCCGGGTGATGGATAGGACTGGTAAAGGACTGCGCACCTCGGCCCGTGATGCACTTATTGCGGATTCCTCTGATATTGCACACAGGGGCCGGTCCTTCGGACTTCACAGGTCAATGGATACCATTGGTGCAGTTGCAGGCTCACTCATAGCACTCGGGATTCTCTACCTTTCAGGCGATAACTACAGGATAGTGTTCCTTGCCGCCTTCATACCCGGAATGCTCAGCATCCTGCTGGTCACTTTTTTTGTGTCAGAGCGCAGACGCCCGAAAGCCGAAAAAATATCATTCAAATTGTCCAACTTTGACCGGGACTTCAAAGTGTTCCTTTTAATAACAGGCATTTTTGCCATTGGCAACTCAAGCAATGTGTTCTTAATCCTGAGGGCCGAAAATCTTGGTTTTTCTGTGTATATGGTAATATTAAGTTATATCCTGTTCAACATTGTATCTTCCTTGGGCTCATTTCCGCTGGGCACACTTTCAGACCGGTGGGGACGGCGGAATATAATGAGTGCTGGTTTTGTAGTCTTCGGGATTGTGTACTTTGGATTTGCATGGATACAGCAAAGTGTCTACATCTGGGTGCTTTTCATAATATATGGCCTGTATGAAGCACTTACAAAAGGTATTGGAAAAGCCTATGTCGTGGATTTAGTCCCATCAGACAAAAGAGGTACTGCTCTGGGGATATACCATGCTGCCACAGGGTTCATGATGCTCTTTGCAAGTATAATTGCAGGACTATTGTGGGATATCCTAGGCCCTGCTGCCCCTTTTATCTATGGTGGTGTGGTAGCATTCTTATCTTCAGTGCTTCTCATATTATTTATGCCACGCCGGGAAAGTAAAGGGCTCAAAGTTCTTTTTTCATGACCAGCGCATCTTCACCGTCAGTGTAATATCCCCGTTCCACCCATGCCGGCACAAAACCCCGTCTCAAGTAAAAATGCTGGGCAGGTATGTTATTCATCCTGACCTCCAGACTGGCCACGTTTGCCCCCTCCCCATTCAACACATCACATATCCTGTTGATCAATTGGGTGCCAACACCCCTACCCCGGTAAGCTTCTTTCACTGCCAGTGTAAAAATCCTGCCCTTACCCGGAACTGAAATATAACCTACAGTATACCCTATTAATTCTCCAGCATCTACTGCTACATAAAAACCGCTTGAGACTTGTTCATACATTTCCATGTACATGTAAGGGTCATGTTCATGGAATATCTGGCTTTCCAGTTCAATAACACAGTTGAAATCTTCTGGTTGGAACAGACGAAAAAATAACAAAAAGGACACCTGATACAATAATACTATATGTTAAGCAGACCCTTAAGTTCCAACCCATCTCCACCAAGGGCTGAAAGGCGATTTGACATCTCGTTCACACTAATAAAAATTTCGTTTCGGATTCCACCTTCAACGATCTCTTTTATAGCGATTTCTTTTTTAGTTATACCATGGGCAAAAATATCATTGATGATCTCTCCGTACTGGGAGGCAATTATCTTAACACACTCGAATAACTCGTTACTTTCAATAGCATCATCATCATCGAGTTCAATTTTGACAAGAGTCCTGGAAACGATATTAGCTTCACTTCCAATATAGTCCACGACCTTTTGCCTGAGTTCATCAAGTTTATCGAGATCCAACTGTGATGCCAACTCTTCACTGTTCGTTATATCGATGGCCTCTTCATCCACATACGTCAGGCTGGCATTTTCAATCTTTCCGGAAACCGACAGATTAACCTTTTTGGTACCCTTCTTATTTTTCAGGTCCAACTGAAAATCTTCATCAATGTATACTCTTTTTATGAAATAATCTGAAACATCCAGCTGTTTGATCCTGTCCTCCTTATGGATCAGACCTCCTCTTGACACGATAGGAATGGATATCTCATTCATGAACTTTTTTACCTGCAGTGGAAAATCAGCATATGTTGTCTCGTATGTAAATGAAAGCCCGCTCAGGTTCATGGTGGTTTTGCCTATCAACTTTTCTGTAGTGCTGGTAATGTGTTTGACCATTTTTGTATTATATACTCCAGACCATAGGAAAGGTTCAAGATAATTGCGTATCTGGCTTGACATCTGGGCTACTTCATCTTTTGAGTTGCGAGTCAGATCATCCAGGGCGATTTTGAACTGTTCTTTTTGTTTTTCCACACAATCTATCCCGGATTCCTTCAATTTATCCCTGCATATTGCGGTTGGTTCAATGGCATACTGATTAGTAAGTTGGTCAAGAGAAGTATTCAGCCCTGATAAAAAAGAATTCAGCATTGTTATTTCCTTTTCGAATTTTTCTTCTTCCTCTTGAATCTGGTTTTTCAATTCTATTATTCTGTTTTCAATCGGAAGTGTTTGTTCGACAATCGATAGGAAATTATTTAGGTCTGTTATAAAATTTGTCTGGTAAGGCATTTCAGTGGAATCTTGAAATACAAATGTCATCGGAACTTCTCCCTTTAATTTAAGTGCATTTAATTGTTTAAAAAAGTACCTTATGCTTAATTATTGTTGTCCCTGCACTTCCAGACATTTATTATAGGTATATATACATTAAGTTTAACTTCAGTTCAAATATTGAATATATCATTCTTTACAAAAAGTATTGCCATGAAAGTAATAATACCCGCAGCTGGCGCCGGCACACGATTGTTCCCACATACCCACACCAAACCAAAATCAATGGTGTATATTGCAGGTAAACCCATTATAGGGCATATACTTGACAGGATGATAGACCTTGAACCTGAAGAGGTTATACTGATAGTCGGGTACCGGAAGGAACTGTTGATACCCTACGTGAATAAGCATTATAGTAATGTTTTCAATATACGGTATGTCGACCAGGATGAAAGACTTGGCCTCGGACATTCCATATACTTGACTAAGGATGATGTGGGCGATTCTGACATTATGATTGCTCTGGGGGATATGATATTCAAATCCGGCTACCTGGATTTCTACGAGCAGCATAAGAATAACGGCCAGTGTTCGGGTTCCATCGGTGTGAGAGAGGTGGACGAGCCGCAAAAATACGGTATTGTTGAACTGGAACCGGAATCTTCCTGTATAAAACAATTGGAGGAAAAACCCGCAAATCCGACTTCGAATCTGGGTATTGCTGGTGTGTATTTTATCCAGGATACTCCACTGTTGTTCCATGTGCTGGACTGGATGCTTGAGAATAATATCAAGACGCGGGGAGAGTACCAGTTGACTGATGCGATGCAGGAGATGATAAAGCGCGGTAGTAGATTCAAGACCTTTACTGTTTCCAGCTGGTACGACTGCGGGCATGCTGAGTCCCTGCTTGAGACGAACAGAGTGCTCTTGGATGAGAAGGAAAATTCGAACGGAAAATATGAGATTGTGGATTCGGTGATAATTCACCCTGTGGCTATCGGTGATAATGTCAGGGTGGTCAATTCGGTTATTGGGCCACATGCTTCCGTTGCAAGTGATACGTTTATTGAGAATTCAATTATTTCCAATAGTGTGATAGGAGAGAGAACCCACATATCGAAAGTAAATCTGCAGTCGTCAATTATTGGTGATGATGCAAATCTTGTGGGTAAACATAATTCATTAAATATTGGGGATTCGTCCTCGATTGAGTTTTAAGATATTGATATAATTCAATCAATCGCAACAGGCGGGGCGATGGGTGAGTGCAGTAACGCCGGGTTTTCAGTCCTTTCCAGACCTGTATCCAATAGC
>JAKRWB010000598.1 GCA_022353185.1 ANME-2 cluster archaeon
ATGACCAATGCCATTCACTTACGTTGCACAAGTAATGGTCACAACAAACTATAAATGTGGGGCAAACTTTATATAATAGAACATTATTCAGAAATCCCTAATATACATATTTTTGGATTTGGAAGGCATATTTCGCCTAACTATCATGCTCATCTCTAAAGTTCCAACCAAATATCTGGGCCGGAGGCGTGCAGCGCATGACCCGGATATGAGCATGTTATCCGACCCGAAGGATAGGCGATGGGGCAGGTGAGTGAAAATCCATTTTATTTAACGGTTGCATACATATGAAATGTGAGGCGAAAACGAGCAATTTGGCAGAGCGACGCATAGCCGTATGTCTGCTGATAGATAAGGGAGATAACTCCAAGCCAACAAAGTTGGCGAGAGCCGAAGGCAAAAGAATCGTTTTTATCCGTTCTTCCTTTTTCCATTTCCAAAATCTATGCAAACTCATAGCATCTACATTTGAGTGGAAAACAAAGATTTTAAACAATCGCGGATTTCAATAGGTATAAACGCGACCTTGAATTGTCTTTCACCAAAGACCATTTTTCCAACAATCATTAGTCCTTTCTGCCTCAACATACCGATTGTGGACGGAGTGTTTTTATCATCCCAGAAGAAATCCATATCATCATCGTAGTTTTTAAGCTGACCATATTTCACAACGCCGCCCTGCTTAATACAAAAGACCAGCACTTCCTTAGACTTTTCTGGTAAATTTAAGACGATTTGAGGCAGGTCAGTTACAATTTTATGTTTAACTTCTTGGACTTTTTCTTTTTTAAGTCTCCCGTTCAAACCATAATCCTTACACATCCAATCTATCCAGTGATGTGGATATTTGTTTAGTATTGCCTGTAGTGAAGAACTCCGGCGTAATAGAATGCTTTCGAATCGCTTAAGTTCGGTTTTCTCATGGACACCAAAAAACACGTCCGGATCCAATATAAGTGGCGACGTCGATATGTTAAAGACACCTGTGAAACGGTAATACTCTCCAAATGGATGAATTCTGCCCGTTATCAGTGAGTTTGGAGACACAGGGTGTGGACTGCCTAATTTTACTTTATAGACATCGTGTCTTTTCATATCCTTGATCTTTAAAATCAAACCCTTTTTTGAAATAACGAGAAACTTGGAGCGGATAATATATTTTATTTGCAGAACTTTCTCTTTCATCTCAGGACTCAGATCAGGCGTGTTTTCCACAAATTCTTCTGCAATGGTCATGCCTGTTTCCGGAAGCACTTTTTCAAACAAAAGCCATGCTAGAAAATTGTTATACCATGTTTCATCGGGCAATTCCCAATCTTTTTCGGGAAACTCATCAATGTACTTCTGGAACAACATCTCCGACGGTTCGCCATATTTATTCTCAGCGTATTCTAAAATTGTCTGGTTTACGTTCTCTTCATCAATCATTTCTCAACCACAACATTAATTATTTGCTCAGATTTTACTTAAATTGCCACACCCATTTCAACTGTAGGTATTTCAAGCTTTAAACCAGTTAAATCTTCTATCTTGAATTTTTCCTTGACATTGAGGATTTCGATTCCCACAAGTCTCCCACTGGCATCGTAATCCACAATAAAGCCGTTACTTATCTCTTCGCTCTCTTCAATTGGCTCCTCGCTAATTCTAAAATGGAGAGCGTCACTTTCCAAATCCACTTTTATTCTCATTTACGGCTCCATATTTCGTAATCCATTTACGGATTATTAAACGTTCTTATCCCACATCGCCAGCGTCATCCTCGCCCTGCTGATATCGATCCTCGAAAATACATAGTCCAGCACCTCATCCTTAGCCTCCTCAATGGTGACAGCATTGCACACATACTGGTCAGTGATATCCGAAACCAGCGCATCAACCTCATCTGCCACCGCCTCATGCACCTCTTCTCTGGCCACATCCTGCAGATACACAGTTATCTGCTCGCTGAGCGCCAGGCTGGCATTCTCAATAAAAGCAGGGTCATTCTTCAATTCAGCCAGTATCTCATCCATTATAATATCACTGATGCCCGAATTATTCCCCGGCACCACATTATCGACCTGCTGGTTGATGGCGGTCTGCGCCCTCTCAATGGTCTGCTCAATGGTCATTTCCACAATAATTGCCACAACCTCGTCCACTGTGCGGTTTATCGCATTGTTGATATGCCCGGCAATCACCTCTTCGGTCTGCTCCCTGGGCACCTCACTGGCTTTCTCCAGGTCAAGACCAATAGCATTCAGTTCCCCGGCAATAAGTTCCTCCACATAGTACCGGGTAAATTCAGTATGATACGGCATGGTTATCCATGCACTTTCCACAAAGGCCGTATCCGGCACCGGCGGCCCCATACGGGTTTCACCGCCAATAGGCACATCCCGAAACGGCCGCCACACCACAGAGACATTATAATAATACCTGTTTCCAATTTGCCCGTCAAGGTAATCCTGCATCTGTGCATCTATATTGGCTCTATACTCGTCGGTCAGCAGGTTCAGCCTGAGGGTCCTGCCGTCATTGTAAATAGTGAACTGGGACGCCACCGATTCGCTGGCAAGGTCGGCAAATGTCTTGTGCTTCAATTCCCGCCCCGCCACCAGTTCCTTGCCAGTCTGGTAAATGCCTGAATCCACAGCAGCGGGGCCAAGGGTTTCGTTCACCAGATAGTCCATCTGGGCGCCACCCACGGCATAGGAAAAATCATCCACCCTGCCGTTTTGCAGTGACAGCAGCACCTGTGAATTATGCTCTGCTACATTAGTATCGTGCAGCGCAGACAACTGGATCCCGCCCACCATGACCGGTGCCAGCAGCACTGCACTGACCGACACCAGCACCAGGAACAGCAAAGCATCGATAGAACTGGAAAAACCACCGGTATCATGTACAATATCAGCCATATTTACTTCTCCCATATCTTGACAGTCAATGTACCAGGCAGTTCATCGACCTCGTTCAGCTTGATGGTCACGGGCACCGATGCCGATACACCCAACTCTTCAGCCGTCCCTACCACTTTGCTGTAACTTGGCGGCACCTCGACCTTGAATGAAAAACCATAGCGTGTCCCGTACCTGTCTTTCAGCCCCTCAATATCTCCAGGTGTCAGGGATTCTACCCTGGCAGCATCTATCATGTCTGGCCGGTCTGTGGCCGTAAGCAGAGGCTCATTCCTTAGCAGTCCTGCCAGGCTGGCCGCATCATCATAATGCTGTGCAATATATGTCTTCTCGTCGTACACCTGGTACGAATGGGCAATCAGGCTGATGAATATGATAAACCCGATAACCGATAATGCCATGGCTACCATATCCGAGTTTGGCTCCACAATACCCCTTTCATCACTGGTAAACAATAGTAATCCCTCTCCTTTCAATCCCATCAGTCCCCTCGTAATACAATATCACTTTTTCCACCACCAGCGGCTGCCGGGTATCTGGTACGAACGGTTCCTGTGCCAGTTCAGCCTCTACCTGCCCCAACATCCCCTCTACAGCCGCCATATCCGAATCCAGTAGCAAGTCATCCCCTATACCGGACCTGCCCCCGCACCTGCTGGCTATTTCTTCCAACAGCCCTGACCGATCTACCCATAAACTGTTAGCAGGATATACCGTTGTCATCAATGCCCGGGCCCGGGTCACACTACCAATCCCTGCCCCATAATCAGCAGCTACAAACCTTGCAGTCATACTTATGGTAACCTCACCAGGAGTATCAAAATGATAATACCGGGCGCCCTGCAGGGAACTGCCTGCGACTCCTTCCATGAACGAGGCTATGGACGACAGGTCTGCATCCATTTCCCCTGCCACATCCTGCAGTATGAACAGAGGTGGCACCTTAAAAGCAGCCAGTAGCAGTATGGCAGTGAATACGAGAAGTCCTGCCCTGGTGATGAGGTAATCAGCCCATGCCATTTCATCATCCTTTAATCCCATAGCCGTGCACCGTCCTTAATATAATGTAACATACGTTCCACAGCTGTCTGTTACCAATTCCAGGGTCAGTTCATAGGAGCCGGGCATCAGGACAATGGGTTCATCCAGTCGGGGCAGGGCAGCATATATAGCTTTTGATGGCTGGGTTTGGGTGATGCCCTGGTAGGTTTTGTAGTAGATAATATTACTCTCGTGGGCACTGGCACTGACAGGCAACCCCCCGGCCTGTGGCGGCATGGCCCCGAAGACTACGTACTCGACCCCATTCGGCACGGTTAACGTAATAATCTCTTTGGTACCGGTATTATCCGAAGCATCTGATACATCCCTGGCACCGCCCTGCTGGTATATGACTGACGCCCTGGCCTCGAGTGAGGACAGGTCACCGGAAAATTGTGAAATGTTTGTATCTTTTGAAAAATCTGCCAGGGCCGTTGCTGATATTGCAATTATAATTCCCATAAGAATAGCTGCTGCTGCAAATCTCATGGGCAGTGCGTCTGAACCTAGATCATCAAATATCACAACATGCAAGATTTCATTAAGGTATATGAAAATTGCGAATGTGATTTAATATATCCACACTTATATATTCCACGGTCATCAGGTTTCAATAGGTGAACCGATAATGTTTATTTACCGAAATGTCTATTATCGATAATACCCTATAATCTATCAATCATTTAGCATACTGGATGAAATACTGGAGTAGAGAGGTTTAAAGAATATGGAACTTGAGGATTTTTTAAAGACGAAAGGAACGGATGAGAACCTGACACAGCTTATCATGCTGTTTAGCAAACAGGCTACCGCTATCAAAGCTGGTTTCCTGAGCGCACGGGGCGCAGCTGATACCAAGAACGTATATGGTGAGACACAGATGGCCCTTGACAAAAGGGCTGATGAGATATTGATAGCCGCCCTGAAGGAATCAAAACTGGTCAGCTGGATTGCTACGGAAGAGCAGCCTGACATCATTGAAGTGAAAGGTGCCGTAAACCCGTTTGGGATAACTATTGACCCCCTGGACGGTTCATCACTCATAGACGTGAACCTGGCTGTGGGCACTATTGTGGGCATCTATCCCGGCCATGTTCTGGAACCGGGTAATACCATGCTGGGCGCCCTGTATATCCTGTACGGACCCCTTACAACGCTGACCTATACCACCACGGGCAGCGGTGTACACGAATTCGTCATGGGCGAGGATGGCAACTTCACGCTGATGCAGGAGAACCTGACCATCCCTGAAGGCAAGTTATATGCGCCCGGAGCCCTGCGAAAGGACTACCTGCCATATCATAAAAAGTTCATCGAACAACTGGAATCTGAAGGTTATAAATTGAGGTTCTCTGGCTCATTTGTAGCAGACGTACACCAGATACTGCACAAAGGCGGCATGTTCACCTATCCGGCATTTGTGGGTAAGGAAAACGGGAAGTTAAGACTGCTATTCGAAGGAACGCCCATGGGTAAAGTAGTGACAGAAGCCGGAGGGGCTGTTTCCAATGGAACTATCAACCTGCTTGATGTGAAACCTGCTGCTGTTTCAGACCGTACACCCATATATATCGGTGGTCGAAAAGAGATAGCTTTAATTGAATCCATAAAAAGGAGTTAAGTACATAAAATGCAGTTATTAGCAGAAGATATCAAATATGCCGGGCACATCCTTGCCCGCCGATTTTTTACTGAGCAGGGCTGGAGATTCACTGACCTGGCATTATCTGGCAAAAAGATTGCCGAATCACTGGAAAACGTAAACGAATCATATAAACAATATTCTGATATGAGCAAAGACTGGTATGTAGCGAATTCTGCTGAAAAGAATATTCATATGACCACCAGCTGGAATAAGTTAGGTGAATTGAACAACCTTTTACAGACATGGTCCGGGCAGTTCGACTTTCTGTTAAAGACAAATACAAATACAAACGTGTCCCTGTGTATGGTCAAGTCAATACAATCCGATCTGAATAACGATCAACAGCGTGCTATTTCCGATGCCAGGAAAGCAAGGTTTAATGTATATATTTTCAAGACAGATATTCCAGACGAGATGGATTTTGAACTGGTTGAAGTTGTTGGCGGCCTCTCGGGTGTAGGGAACTTTAAATAAAAACGGAGGAACATTTATTCGAACTGCAAATCCAGCGCTAAACAAAAAAACGTTCACAAGTTACGGTTATTCCCACAACACAAACGTAATGACCATCCAGGGTACCGTGAACAAGACTCTCATAATCCTGTTATTCCTGATGCTGGGAGCAATATGGGTGTGGGACATGTTCTACAACCAGAACCCGCTGTTCTACCCCATGATAATACTGGGACTCATCGGCGGACTTGTGGTAGCAATAGTAACCATATTCAAAAAGGAATGGTCGCCCTTTACCGCACCCGTATACGGACTGCTTGAAGGATTGATGCTGGGCGGTATATCCTCAATATTCGAAGCCATGTATCCGGGTATCGTGATACAGGCAGTGGCACTGACCTTCGGCACACTTTTTGCACTGTTATTTGCATACAAATCAAGACTTATCAAAGCTACAGAGAATTTCAAACTAGGTGTGGCAGCTGCTACGGGTGCTATATTCATGATATACCTTGCAACCATTGTGCTGGGCATGTTCGGCGTGGGTATCCCGTTCATCCATGAAAGTGGCCTCATTGGTATCGGATTCAGTCTGTTCGTAGTAACAATTGCGGCTTTGAACCTGGTACTTGATTTTGACTTTATTGAGACCGGGGCCGAATCCGGTGCACCAAAATTCATGGAATGGTATGCAGCATTCGGGCTTATGGTCACCCTTGTTTGGTTGTACATTGAGATACTGAGATTATTGTCAAAACTACGTAGCAGGAATTGAAGTTACTGGATTATGCATTACTGGATTATGCATTGCAGCATGGTGCAATAATCAAAGGTCATTGCACCATAACATGATTTAGTAGCTTGTCCAGATCATATCCCATTAGTTCAAAAAAAGTATGGTCGACGATCAAGTAGTTGTTCGGGTTAATCGTGTCAAGGTATCCGTACCAGTAGACTACCATGCCTGGCCCGAATAATTCTTCATAGAATCCCAGTTGTTTTTTCTGGTACCTGTTATGTTCAGTTTCGTCTGCGAACACAGCTTTACTCTCAATCCACTTCACCTTACTACCATCTACATCAATGCATTCCTTAAGCAGAAAATCAGGCGTTTTGGCATTTGGTTCCTTGTTCATGTCTGATTCGGTAAGAAAATCAAGGTCATGGTCTGTTAACCAATCATGAATCAACTCTTCACCCATATCTCCCAAACGACTCTGCACCTCATGGCCTCGTGGAGAAAAATCCATATCATTCTCAATCGCTTGCATAACTTCCTGCTTCAGCCGTTTGTTGCTAAGTATTGCAGGGTTTTTGATTACTGATTTGCTCTTGATTCCCATCTCCTTTAACATAATGGATGCAATAAGGACAGGCGGGAACCGGTTTTGACGGGCAAGTTCCAGAATGGTTTTTCCTTTGTGCCATGACCTGACCATCCGGGGGGCCTTTTGTACAATCCGGCTATGATATTTCTTGACATTGCGCACGGTCTTCTGGTGGGATATGCTGGAGATGGTACTGATACTCACCGAGTATTTTTTAGATACCTTGCTGATATCTTCTGAACTTTCAAGTCCCTGGTAAATCTGCTGATATATTTTTGTGTTCATTTTACTATGTATTAAACCCCGGTCTTATACCTAAGTACTGCTGCAATCCCCCCAAAAGCATTCATCAACTGTGCACCCTCTTCAAAATCAGTGGAAATAAACTCTATCTGCGTGCTCATCTGGTCTGCCAGCGTGGATAGTTCATCCACTACATCCACAGAACCAGTGGCCTTGACCGTTGCACCGCATTTCTTGCATGGAGCCAGTTCAGGTGATTCATCACCAGGCCTTCTGATCACGCTTTGCGCATTCACCTCATTGCACTGGGTACACTGGGTGTCAATCCGCTCACTTCGCAGTTCTTCGGACATGAGCAACATTTCCACAGACCCTAACTGGAGGTTTTGCCTGACCTCATCCTCACCATAGGCAGCCAGGCCATTATCACTCACCAGTTCCTTTAAAAAACGCTCAATGAAATTCTTTTCCTTGATGACATCCAGGTTACTCAGGGCATCTGAAGCATTATCCACCAGTTCGGAAAGCCCGCTCTCATCTGTATATGACGTGTCGAACAGGCCCAGTATCTTCCTCTGCAATTCATGGTGCAGGAATTCCCCATCCTCGAATTCTTCCTTAGTGGGTGAGGGACCTCCGATAAGTATAGACTCCAGATGTTTGTGATCAACAGTGAGGAATACTTTGCTGGCAGCATCGCCAATACGTTTGTAAAAATCATGGATTGCGATAAGCCGCAATTGCTGGAAACGGTGTGCGCTCTGACCACCCTTGCGCTGTTTACCCGGCACGTTTGAGGTCATGTGGTCCATGGCCTCAATATGTTTGCCTTTTAGCAGACCCACAGTGGCTTCGCGACGGTCCAGCACCAGCAGGCCATAGGTCATCTTATCTGTCAGCATATCCTCAAGCGTCTCGAGGTAGAAAGCAGAATCGCAATGGTATTTGTATGATATCAGGGGCTCTGGGGGTTCCACTGTATAACTCTGCAGGTCGGTCTTATTACTTCCCACATCTATTGAACCAGTAAACAGTACGACTCCGCCAGGGGGTGCTTTGGGGATGTATCTCAATCGGGACATCAGGCTCTCCAGTGCACTTTGCACATTGGTCCTGGTGAGCTTTGATTTTATGTTGGCAGCCTGACCGTGTTCGTCCCTGAGCTGGGCAACTACATCTGATATCTTTTTGTCATGAGGGATATACAGGGATATTAGTTCTGTTCCCCTGCCTTTCTTTGATCGTAACTCTTCAAGCCGGCGTTTGAATTCATAACGTTTATGAGCATCTGATTCGGTCATATGTATTGATATCTCCCGATAAAACAGTTGTAAATACATGCCTACGGCTATATATGTTTTTTTAGAAATGGTTAATCAAATATCCGTTTCATGTTACCCAGATGGTCTTTTACGTTTTTTTCAATCTTTGGGTCCCATTCATTTGCAGTATCCCAGAAGAACCTTATTCTACTGTCTTTTTCTTTTAAATGATTGGGAGCTACCTTATCCAGGCTTTCTCCCACAGTTTTAATATACTGTGTCCCAATCTCCCTTTTTGTATCATAAAAAAGATTTAAAAGGTTCTTGCGAATTTCCATTTCATTTGTCTGCGAATATTCCATCCACATTTTTTCTACGTCATGATCGACCGGATTTTTTTCCCCTTTACTCATGCTAACCAAAAATGCTATGTGTTTTAATATTGTATATATTTTTCGTACGTGTATAGTAATTCCATAAAACTTATATATTGTGTACAACATCGTACATTATTGCACAATAATATACATTGGTGTTGATAATGCATAGAATAATTGACGATATTATTTCATTTACTGAAAAACGGGTAAAAGTCATAAAGAATACTGACTCGAAAAAGGCACTCACCACCCGAAGCCTTGCCAGTTCCATCCAATCAGTAAATGACAGGCACGGCATCCCTGTGATAGCAGAGGTCAAACCTGCATCACCTACTACCCATAACAGGGATGTGAGCCCTGCCGATGCCGCACAAATCGCAAGGACCATGGAAAAGGCAGGGGCAGCTGCCATCTCCGTACTTACAGAACCGGATTATTTCCACGGTAGCCTTGAAAATCTGGAACATGTCCGAAGGGCAGTGAACATCCCGGTATTGAGGAAAGATTTCATCATTGACGAAAAACAGCTTTATGAAGTAAACAGCGACCTGATACTGCTGATAGCCGGCATACTTGGCGACAGATTACCTGGCTTCATTGACCTTGCAAAGCGCAGGGGACTCCAGCCACTGGTTGAAGTACACAACCACGCAGAACTTATAGCTGCACTGGATAGTGAAGCAAATATCATAGGTATCAATAACCGCAATCTCAAGACAATGGAGATAGACCTTGCAACCACAGAAGAACTGGCTCCTATTATAAGCGAGCACAACCCAGACATAATAATAATAAGCGAAAGCGGCATATTGACACCCCGGGATGCCGTCCGGATGGTACAGGCAGGGGCCGATGCCGTACTGGTAGGCACGTCTATTATGAAAGGTGACATTTACGACAACACCAGGTTATTGGTCGATGCTGGCATATCTGGTTCAAATACTACTAACATTTCAAATACTCCAAACACATCAAGCATGTCAAAAACGTCAAGCATATCAAATTCATCCAACTAACAATTTAGAGAGGAAGATTCATGAACATCACAAAAAAAGGAAAGTTCGGGCGGTTCGGTGGGCAGTTCGTACCCGAGGTGCTCATGCCTGCGCTGGAAGAACTGGAAGAAGCGTATGAACGCTTCAAGGACAACCCTGACTTCAAAAAGGAACTTGATTATTACTTACGGGATTTTGCAGGCAGGCCAACACCTTTGTACCATGCACGGAGCCTGAGCGAAAAGTACGGGCTTAAGGTATATCTAAAACGCGAAGACCTGGTACACGGTGGCGCCCATAAACTGAACAATACCCTTGGCCAGGCGCTACTGGCAAAGTACATGGGCAAGCGCAGGCTCATTGCAGAGACCGGGGCAGGCCAGCACGGTACAGCAACTGCCATGGCAGGCGCAAATCTGGGAATGGACACAGAGGTTTTCATGGGTGCCAAGGATACACAACGCCAGCGTATGAACGTGTACCGCATGGAACTGATGGGTGCCAGGGTCATCCCCGTTACTTCTGGCAGCCAGACCCTGAAAGATGCCATCAATGAGGCACTACGGTACTGGGTTAGCAATGTGGAAGATTCCTACTACCTCATCGGCTCTGTGGTCGGCCCCCATCCCTACCCCACAATTGTGCGGGACTTCCAGAGAGTTATCGGTAACGAGGTCAGGCAGCAGATCATGGAAAAAGAGGGGCGTTTACCCGATTCCATCATCGCATGCACTGGCGGAGGCAGCAATGCAATAGGCATTTTCCATCCTTTTATTCAAGATATTGAGGTAAAATTATTCGCTGTGGAAGCGGGTGGCAGCGGTCTGAAGTGCACAGATAAGGCTGCATTACATTCCGCTTCCCTGAGTGTGGGTGAGGAAGGAGTGCTGCACGGCGCGCGCACAAAGATACTGCAGGACCACTACGGCCAGATACTTGAATCCCATAGTGTCTCTGCCGGTCTTGATTACAGCGGTGTGGGTCCTGAACTGGCATACCTGGCTGAAACAGGCAGGATTTTCCCTGTTAACGCCGAAGATAGTGAGGCACTTGCGGCCTTTCATGAATTGAGCCGTATGGAGGGTATAATTCCTGCATTGGAATCATCCCATGCTCTGGCATACCTGGCTAAGGCTGCCGATTCTGGTGAACTGGGCGATATTGTGGTGATCAATGTATCAGGACGCGGAGACAAGGACCTTGAGACCGTGCTGGAGAAGGTGGGGCAGTTATGAGGATATCTGATAAGTTCATTGAACTGAAAAGGAGACAAGAAGGCGCGCTCATAGCCTATGTATGCGCAGGTGACGGAGACACTGCAACAATCGTGCATGCACTTGTCAAAGGCGGCGCAGATATCGTAGAGCTGGGACTGCCATTCTCTGACCCGGTTGCCGACGGACCCACTATCCAGGCATCCATCCAGAGGGCGCTGGACGCAGGCATGAATCCTGATAAATACTTCGATATGATCAGGAAACTGGATTTGGATGTACCTTTTGTGGTGATGACCTACTACAACCTGATATTCAAGCGCGGGCTCGAGCAATTTGTGACAGATTGCAGCGATAGCGGCATTACTGGTATCATTGTGCCTGACCTGCCACCCGAAGAATCCGGTGAGCTTGCAGGTTATTGTGAAAAGAACGGGATCGACCTGATATTCCTTGTGGCACCTAATACAAAAGGAAGCCGGCTGGAGGATATCCTTAAACGTGGAACAGGATTTTTGTACCTGGTATCCAGGTTGGGCGTTACTGGCGCCAGGGCCGATGTTGCATTGTCCACAAAAGAGATGCTGGACAGGGTGAAGACCGATACACCCAGGGCTGTGGGTTTTGGCATATCGTCGGGCGAGCAGGCTGCCAGTGTATTCAAAAGCGGGGCAGACGGCGTTATCGTGGGTTCGGCATTTATAGACATCATAGCCAGCGGGCAGGATGTTACCGGACGGTTAGAGGCTCTGGCCAGTGAGATCAAATCCAGCCTGCGATGAGAGACTCATGTGAAAATGTTAATAATCAATTTAACAATCAGTTATTTCCAAATTTTTAATCAGGGTGATGCATTTTTTCACTCTTATGTTAGCAAAATCTTAAATACACGCAAGGCATAAGAGAGCATAAGATTTGAAACTGTTTTGGTTTAAGGATTTATGGAAGTTTACGTCATTAACGTTTTTCCGTGTTTTTGCCAGGGTAGTCGATAATCAAATTTAAGGATGTGTAGTATGTTCGGAAATCAAGAATACAGTGCTCCGGTAACAGTCGGAGAAAATTACGATGTGTCGATTGAAGATTTAGCAAGAGAAGGCGACGGTGTCGCCAAAGTTGAAGGTTTCATAATCTTCGTACCTGGTACAAAGGTCGGAGATGAAGTTACCATTAAAGTCAATAAAGTAATGCGAAAATTCGCCATTGCTGAAGTAGTAGACTAAAACTCTAATTTCAACTTTCTTAATTGGTGGCTTTTGGTCTTATAAATAAGACCAGAGCCATTCAATCTAAATATGTTTTTGATGTGGTCTATGGTAAAAAATAAACCACACATTAATTTTTAGTTCTTATATTAACGTCTTCGTCTATTTTTCACACGTCTTCGCACCAGTGAATTCGAAGCAGTGATTTGCTCAAGCACAGCTTCAAAGCCCTCATCCTGAGCCAGTGGTCTGTCAAGATACACACCTGTAGTACCTACCTTTGCCCGCCTTTGCAACACCCGTATCCTCTCATTCACGATTTCCTGCCCTACTCCAATCTTCTTTGCCGCCAAACCGGGCGAAATGTCTGATAATGGTGTTTCTGCATGACCTTCGGCTGTGGGCTCGATCAACATCAACCGTTTATCCACGCCCGCCACGCGATTGTTGATGATATCTTCCAGGCCCTCAAACCCAATCATACCTCCAAAGGCATAAAAATCCAGTTCCCTCTCAGTAGGTTGTATCAAAGGGAAGGTAACCATTGCCTTATGGGCAAGGTGTACATGTGCCTTGACCAGGGCGCCAGGTGTGGCCTGCACCAGTTTACGACCCGTAATCCCAACATCATCCAGTGCCAGTTCCACTCTGAAGGATTGCACTACCCCGGGAATAATAATGTCAATGTCACTGCCGGGTGATACGTCACCTCTGGCAAGGCTGCCGTATACAAAACACTCAAATCCAGCGCGCTCCAATGCATATAGTACACTGGCTGCCCGCCCCCTGAATGTCTTTAGCAGTTCCCAGTGTGACGTATCGTAAATGATTTCACAGGGTTGCCCCATGGTAGCCGTCTTGT
>JAKRWB010000599.1 GCA_022353185.1 ANME-2 cluster archaeon
ATAACTTGAACTCTTGGAATTACTACAATACAGCTTTGGAACGTGTAGACTCTTTGGTATGGTCACTTCCATACATCCCTTTCTCATATTCCATAAATGTCTCAAACGGATCTCAACAAAATCTTTAAGCTCATCCGAGTTTTTAAATAGTTTGTAAGTATGTTTATTCTTTTTTTTGATATCTTCCATCCATCTATCAACTTTCTCATCCCTATCTTCGACTTCTTTAATATAAATTAGAATACAATCTTCTTCAACTTCAGAACAAGCAACTTTATACTCTTTGTGCGTTGGAGACTCTCCGTATTCAGAGTCCCCATACTCTGAACCTAAGATTAAAACATATATGCCGCTTTTTTTAATTATTTCGGATTGAATCTTATCAATATTTTTCCCACTGGGTATTTCTTTCGCGTTTTCCGATCTCCAAAATTTAAATGGTATGCCTTCGCGGTTCCAAAGCTCAGAAACCGCTTTTTCTACCACATTTCTTTCCTCTGCCAATTCCTCTATTCTTGAACTTATGAAAACTATTTCTTTCATTTTACTCCTGGGTTATGTTTTTTGCATTGATTTTGTCCATCTGACAACTTATTCTTCTTATATCCCATCTTCGCCAGTTTAAAATAAAATCGATAGCAGCAAAACAACACATTTTTGGAGTTTGTTCTACACGCACATCTATTCAAGCACTTGCTATTGGTTTTGTTTTGTAATGCTGTGAAGCATATATGAATATGAAAGAATATATATGAATACTTTGTGGAGAGGGTCTGTTCTTAGAAAAAATTAATTTTTATTCTCTACATTTGGGAAAAACGCTAGTGTCGAGAATATCGCTAGATATATGATTTGACACTGTCCCATTTACCAGTTATTTTTTTTGACGCTGATTCACGCAGATTAACGCTGATTTAAGGTTGCATCTGCGTAAATCAGCGTTAATCTGTGTCTAATATAATTGTTGAAATCATTTGATTTTGGAATTGTGCCATATACCCTATACCCTTCATGACCTAACACCTGGAAGTTGACGCGACTCTAGCATTAATACCCCCGAGTAGTTATTTAGGCAAATGAAACGGTTAGTTTAACCATTAAACTGAAGAACATGGGTTATATTAAATATAAATAGATGAGAATAAAAAATGTCCCATCACTTCACAAACTTATCAGAAAAAGCTCAGCACGATAAACTCATAACTTTGGTGGATAATATGCTCGAACTCAAAAGAAATATCACGAGGCGAGAATGGAGCAAAGTAAAGAGCTTCATGAATGGCAGATAAAAATTGTTGATGAACAGATTGACA
>JAKRWB010000600.1 GCA_022353185.1 ANME-2 cluster archaeon
TGGCGTTTCGTATTGCTGCGCATATTGGCGATTCTATTAAGTTCGGGGCCAGACATCAGGATATGGAACTGGCAAGATCCAGGGCAGTAATGGACTGGGACGGGCAGATGCAGCATGCCATCGAGCCTGAAAAGGCATCAAGAATGTGTCCAAAACGAGGGCCCTGTACTATGTGCGGGGATTTCTGCGCTCTTGAAATCATGCATGATTTTTTAAATGGTGACAATGGTGACAATGGGAACAATGGGATCACGAATAACAATTGCAACAAATGTAACAATAAACTAAAAACTGAAATGAGTGTTCATGCCATACAAACTTGAATTATTCGGGATAAAGACACCGCTGATCAGGCCGGGTGATGACATGGGCAGCGTGCTTATACGTTCAATCAGGGACAGTGGCTTGACCATCATGGATAATGATATCGTGGTGCTGGCTGAATCGGCTGTGGCTACTGCAGAAGGCAGGGTGGTGGACCTGAGGAATGTGATACCCGGTGGTGAAGCAGAAGAACTTGGGGAAAAATATGCCGTGGATCCCAGGGAGATGGAACTGATACTGCAAGAGTGCGATGAGATTATCGGGGGTGTGCCTGGTGCCGTTTTGACCATCACTAAAGGAAACCTGTCGCCCAATGCCGGGATTGATGGTTCCAACGCACCGCCTGACTGTGTGGTGCTACTGCCAGAGGATCCAATGGCCAGTGCTGTACGGATTCGGGGTCAATTGCAGGAAGCGTTCCGGTGCCGCCTGGGTGTCATTGTGGGCGATAGCCGAACCCAGCCTATGCGGTTGGGGTGTGTGGGGATAGCCTTAGGCGTATCCGGCCTGCAGCCGGTTGAGGATGCACGGGGCAGCAAGGACTTGTTCGGGAAGGAACTTACTATTACCAGTAAGGCTATTGCTGACAACCTGGTATCAGCGGCCCAGCTTATCATGGGGGAGGCAGGTGAAGGTATTCCTGCCGTAATCGTCAGGGGATTGGATAGTATTACAGGTGAAAATGACGAGATACCCATTTTCTCCAAAGATGAGTGTATGTACTACAGTAACATTTCAAAATAAGTGGATTTCCTGGGTGAAATTATATTTTGGAAACCTGATTTACATCCTCTCAAACTTCGTCCTGACCCCATCATAGAACTCACACCATTCATCAAACTCGCAGCCCGAGTTCCACGGCATACCGGCTCGAAATTCCAGCACAAGGTCATAATACTCCTGCGGCATCCATGAGGCCTTAAAGTCGAACTGGTCAAAGTCGCCCCAATCATCAAGAGTTGCAAGCGGCTGCATCCCGTGTTCCAGTCCGACCTCATACAACTTCGTACCGGGATATGGTACAAAGAACGAGAGCAAAATGTCCATGTGCTCAAGCCGCCCCTGTTCACCATACACAGATATCATGTTGTGTATGGCCTCCAGGGTGGTTTTAATTTCATATTTAGTGTCCACTCCCGGTATGCCTACCATGAAAGAAGAACGCACGTCGATATCATGTTTGATACATTTTCGGGTGCTGAGTTCAATGTGTTCTACCTTTGCCCCCTTATTCATAGCATCAAGTGCTTCCTGGCTCCCGCTTTCTGTACCAATGAAGACTTCGCACATACCTGCTTTCCTTGCCAATGCCAGCACTTCATCGTCTATCCTTGCCAGTTGCTCCATCCTGCCGTTCACACTGGTTAGACGGATACCCAGATCCTTATCGATAAGCAATTGTGAGAGTTCTTTGACTCTACCCATATTCAGGAAGAAGTCGCTGTCCCGTATCATGAACGTGTCGATGTTATAGGTTTTTGACAGGTGTTCAAGTTCCGACGCCACAGTCTCGGGTACGAGCCCGGTCCAGCGCCGGTGGCAGAAGATGGGTTCGGAACAGAAATCGCAGCCTGCCGCACAACCCTGGCTGATGTAATAGTCCAGGCAGCGTTTACCGAACTTGTAATCTTTGACATGGGTTTCCACGTTTATCATGTCATAGGGAATGGGCGGGAATTCGTTGAGGTCAGTGAATTCCCGGTCCGGGTTGGTGATGATGTGCCCGTCCTGCTTGTAAGATACACCAGGCACCCCTTCCAGAGAGCTGTTTTCGTAAATTCGTAGAATGACATCCCTGAAAGTGAGTTCGCCCTGCCCTCTTACCACGATGTCGATAAGTGGTGATTCAAGGGTTTGTTCGGGTTGGGTGGACGGGTGGTATCCGCCCCATATTATGGGAAGGTCCGGGTATTGCTCCTTGACAACAGCACACACGTTGAGGCCGTCCCGTATCTGGTAGCAGGTCATGCTGCTGAGGGCCAGGCAAAGTGCGTCCTGACAGGCTTCCAGTATCTGCTGTTTGTAGTCGGTATCGGTCACAGCATTGATGATGCGGACATTGAAGTCCTGCCTGACCATGCGGGCCAGGGCCAGCAGGGAGAGGGGAACGTTGATGAGTGGAACCTGGAGAGAAGTAGTTTTCTTGTTGTGGATGGCTACCTGGTGCTTCACTGGCAGGGGGTTAAACAGGACTGTGGTGGGTTTTTGTGGGGGCATAGGACTCACGATTTTATTGGGAAGGGAGGAGGAGATTTATTAATGTTGTGTTTTTTTGGGGAATTACAGAATATTATTATGCAATAGCGATATATTCTATTAGAAATATACATTGTCTAAGGTTTTGAAAACTGAATCTTAAACATTAAGTACCATAACCAAGTTCTGTTATTCAATTTAAGACCATGATGATATATATTATATAATTGATAGGATATCTATTTGGGATTAATAAAAATTTAATACTAAATCTGACGTGAGTTGCATATATGAAAAAAGCAGTGTTTTTAACTATATTTTTTATTGTTTTAATTATTTTAGTGCCATCCACTGCAGCCCAGTCAATTAATACAATCGAAGTTCATGAAAATGGAACCGCGCTTTGGACCATTCAAGAACGTGTATCTTTAGAGACTCAACCCAAGCTCAATGAATGGAATCAGTTCATAAGTACTGGTCAAGGATATCGATATCAACAGATTGTTGAGGAGTTGAATGATAGAACGAATCAATCCTTAATCTCAGCAGAAAATTATACTAAACGTACTATGGAAATTAGAGATGTTAATATTTCATATGATATGTTAAACACGACGACAGGCACATTTGGCATAATCAATTTTCATTTTGAATGGGTGAATTTTTCGCATGTGAATTCCTCTGGTATTTTCATAGGTGACGCTTTCACTGAAGTAATGGTACCTTCTCCTGAAAATGTACTTATTATCAAGATTCCGGATAATTATGATATAGTAAGTGTATCTCCTGAATTTGACAAAGATGATGGAACCCGGCTTATCTGGGATGGTACCATGTATCGTAGTTTCAATGTGGGTGAACCATCTTTGGTACTTAAGCCCAAAACTGATATTTGGCCAATGGCGACGAATTTTGTGCTTCCGAATGCAATAACCAGTACATGGCCTTTGAACATTTTGATTTTGATTTTACTTATTCTTATATCTGGTATATCGGTGCTACTCTTGAAGAGAAAGCGCACAATAACCACTGAGAACGATGATGATGTTTCATTGCTTGAACAGAATTTGACAATGGAATATTTAGAAGATGAGGAGATGATAATAAAAATTCTCATCAAGCATAACGGACAGGCAAAACAATCAGATATTGTAACAGAAACCGGGTTTTCAAAATCTAAAATCAGCAATGTCCTTGCAAAGATGAAGGAAGATGGGGATATTGAAAAAATACGAAAGGGTAAAAGTAATCTAATAAGGCTTAAAAATAATTGATTACAGTCTTATG
>JAKRWB010000601.1 GCA_022353185.1 ANME-2 cluster archaeon
TATTTTTTATAAATGTAGTGCGTGAATTTGATTGATTGGAATCGCTGAAAATGTTATGGAAATTGTTTTCATTCGGAACTACATATAATCGGAAGTACTGTAGATTGGATGTGAGGAATCACGGAGAATTGTGTAAAATACTATACAAAAGACGCGAAAATGTTATTTAGATGTATGAGGCCATGCGCTTAAAAGGTCGGGAACTCAGGCTAAAGACAAGCCACCAGCTTATACCCCTATCAAAAACAATACCCCGAATACCAAAAACAGTATCCCAGACCCAATCCTCAATTTCTTCATTGGCACAATAGTCTGAAGTTTCCCACCAATAGCCACACCCAGCGCACCTACCAACCCCAGTCCCAGCACTGCGCCCAAGAAGACCATTATAGGTGCATGGTACTGGGCCGAAAGGGCAATAACAGCAATTTCAGTCTTGTCACCAATTTCTGCGAGCGCTATCAGACTAAAAGCAGTCATGAAGGCACTGCGACCTCCAGAGTTTTTTATATCGCCATCATCATTGTCATCCATCAGGATGGTAATTACCCCGAACAATATGAACAGCAGCCCCGCCACTATTCCAATAATATGGGGGCCAATAAAGGCAAATACCACTTCACCTACAACTACTGCAAGCGCGGTCAGTAACACAAAAGCAGCCAACAACCCTGCAAAAACATGAGTCTTAGAATATCTGGTTGACAGCGCAATTGCAATCAACTGGGTCTTATCACCCATCTCTGCCAGGGCGATAAGACTGAACGTGGTCAGGGCCGGGTTTATATCCATTTTATGTCTGATTTTTTTGTGAAATTATCTGCTTTGCAGCTTCTGTAAACATCTGGTCAGATAGTCCATTCACGTTCTCGAAAGGCGCATGCACATCCACCATAATGAAATATTCATCCTGAACGGTCTCCCCATGCAGACAAAGCAGGTCGGCATTTGCCTGTGCTATGTAACTCGTACCCTGCCTTTCAATAGGTAGAAAGGCTCCATTATTGATGCTGTCCCAGTAAAAGTACATTCCATTCGGCCTCTTTGCACCTTCTAAAAAGCCTTGCCATATCCAAAACGTTATATCACCGAACTGTTTTGGCAGAGTATTCCAACCCGTCTCTGTAGTATAGTATGTAAGAACTTCACTGGCTGCTTCGGCACTTTCCATTTTGTAAACTGAATATTCCACCTCAAAATTGGTTTGCACTGAATCACTGATATAAATAACATGGGCACTATCTTCCACTTTTGATGCAAATCTACCTCCTGACTCGTCATTTAATGGGTCCAGCAGGAGTTTGACACGCCTCATCCCGCTAATGTTATCAGGAAAAAATCCCACGAATTCAGGTTTCAGGTACGGCTCTGGTATATCTCCAGTATATAATGTAGCCTGGTCGAATGTATTGGTATCAGGTAGATTAGATGTAGGTGTAGGTGCAGCTGGATTTGAGCCGCCGCCTGATAGCAGGTAGGCGATTACTACCAGCAACAGAGCGATAATCACGATATAGGGCGTGCTGTTGGGGGGAGCATTTTTTTCCTTTGCCGGTGTAGCATGTTCACTCCGTTGGACTGATGTACCGCTGCTGCCTTTAGAGATGGGTTTCTTTTTTGCCAAAATAATCACTCTTTTTCATTTAATGTAAACGTCCTAATTACCCACTTAATAATAAAAGTTTGGTGATATAAAATATTAAATCCCCGAAAAATACTGCCACAAAAAATCCCAGGGTTATAGGTATCATGAAAGGCAACCCCGGTGTGACCCATACCCGCCGTGGTATCAGTCCCTGGGCAGCATATTCTTCAAGTTTTTCAACAGTTTCGTCATCAATCATGACACCATTACGCCTGAACCTGGAATAAATTTCCCCTTCAGACAGTGAATATTCTTCTATCAACTTGATATGCCGCCCCAATAGTTTTGAAATATCGGTCTTAAAACCCACAAAAAGGTATGCGGGTCTTTGTAGTATCTCACCTGGCTTTAGAGTAAGCAAGTTAAAGACCAGCATTCCGAGGGGCACAACTATTGTAAGCAATACCGCATTACCGAATACGCTGAATGCGAAAAGTCCTATCAAAGGTACACCCTGTAACGGGAAGTAAGTGCCTAATACCTGTATCTGGGGATAAACCGGGAACAGGATGGACAATACTATCAAGCTCTTGGCATCTGCTCCACCAAAACCCCCTAACTGGAAGATTATGTAAACGAAAACATAAATTATGATTGCCGAAATCAACAGTTTGACCAGGGCCGGGATGCCTCCGGCTATAATGTCAATAACAACAAACAGGGCAACACCTATAAGCATGAATTTCCAGACCTGGTTTGAAACCCTTCGGGTCTGGATGTCTGTGTAACATGAGTATAAAAGAAATGGTGCACAATAAAGCACTTTTGATAGTTCAATGACTTCCATGGTACTTTTTCCGTTTTATTTTTCCAATACTTCAATTATTCGCATCAAAGGGTAATCAAGTTCTCTATCGAATTTCAATGCTACCTGCGCTGTGACATCCTTAAATATGATTGTAGCTTCGACGTCCAGCATTCGTCCTTCCAGTTCACAGTATCCGAATTCTCCACCTGCCTTTTCACCTACCATATCCCTGTCGATATTAACAGTGATGTGCCTGACATAGGGCTGGACAGAAATGCTCTGGCTGATGGCTGATTCCAGACTATCCACAGTTTCCGGATTTACCGGTGAGCCTACAAACTGGTGATATAGTGCACCCAATTTTATTCCTGCTTCAAATAATGCATTATCCCTATCAGTTATGACCATCATTATGCAAATACCAGTAGAAAGTATAAACCATTTACCCTTTTACACTATTGCATGCATGAAACTCACAATAATTTATGATAAAAGGGTAGAACATTACAATTCGTAAATTTTGTTTAGGGTACAAAATCACTCATAATTGTACAGTTAATAAATCATATAAACTATCAAATATTATTATACATGGTAATAACCGGAGAAAAAAATGGTACATCTATTTGTTGCAGAAGACTCTGAACTCATCCGTAAGGTAATAAGGACCATTGTAGAAGAGCATGCTTCTGAGGTCATTGAATCTGCTGATGGCCTGGCTGTGGTAAGTGAATTAGAACATGAGGGGGATGGAATCATGTTTTTGGATATTAAACTGCCTGATGAGCTGGGCTTAAGCGCCGTATATGATATTATCAACACTATACCTGAAGCAACAGTTGATGTGTACAGGACCAAACTTAAGAAAAAGGGCACGGAAAATGTCCTTCATTTAGGTTTGGAATCAGCTATACAGTCTGTTGCTGCAATGGCGAACAAAACTGCGAAATACAACATTATTGAGGAAAATATTGCAAAAAAGGATGGTCTGGAAAAATTTATCGCACGTTCGAGCCTGGGGGTTTTCTTTGAAATTTCCGGTGATATGAAAGGAGGGGCTGCACTGATGTTACCTATGAAGGATATTCTTAACACCATTGGTGTTTTCAAGATAGATTTCACGGTAGAGGAGGGGACGACCCAAAAAATCATCAATGAACTGGGTAGTGTGCTCATAGCAGGTATTCTCGAAATCATGGAAAAAGAGATGCAAAAGAAATTCTCGCTGGGCGATGCCACACCTGTCATGGGGAGCAGCTTTAGAAAATGTTTTGATGAAGTATTGGGAGATGATGACGAGTGTACTGTTTTTAAATTACAGCTTGTTGTGGACGGTAAGAACATCGATACCAATATGGTGGTTTCGTGGGTTTCACCATAAGTTAGCTTCACTGGTAAAATCCTGTCACTTTAATGGTGAGGAAATGATGGAAGAAGTAGCATAGATGTAAGTAATTAATGGTGCACCGACCGGGATTCGAACCCGGGTAGTAGGCTTGGAAGGCCTAAGTCATAGCCACTAGACCATCGGTGCGCATTGGAATTGTACTTTCAGTATATCCTAATTCGATTTAATGCTTTCGTCAAGGATAACTGCGAACTGATTTGCAGTTAAAATAAATGTTATATGTAGTGCACCCATTGTATCCTATTGGGACAATTCCCAATACAAATAATTGAACCAATACAGCACAGGAGATGAGTTAGTTGAACATTCGGAATATATAAGGCGGCCTGATGGTTTTGATAGCGCTGATCATTATTGCAGGAACCGCATCCGCATACTTTGTACAGTCCTCTTCAGCTGGAACCGCAACTACTGCCACTGGGGATGAAATTCAGTTAAATACCATTAATGTCGGTGGCACAGGCACAATCAGCATAAGCCCGGATGAGGCCATAGTGTACCTGGGCGTGCAGACCCAGTCAACCGATGCTGTGACTGCACAGCAGGAAAATGCCAGGAAGATGGAGACGATAATCAAAGCCCTGAAAGATTTAGGTATTTCAGAAGATGATATGGAAACCTCGGGTTATAGTATATACCCCATGAGGAGTTATGAAAAGCCAGAACCGACCATAACCGGCTATTCAGTCTCGAATCGGCTTAAAGTGACAGTGAAAAATATAGATGACGTAGGCGATGTGATAGATACAGCAGTTGATGCCGGAGTTAATGAAGTCCAGAGTGTAAGCTTTACCCTGTCTGATAAGACACGGCAGGATGCAAGGGAACAAGCACTTGAAAATGCAGTAAAAGCTGCCAGGGCAGATGCTGATACCCTTGCAGGTGCTCTTGATGTGGCCATAGTGGGTCCCCTTGAAGTCACCACCAGCGGTGGCAGTATAACAACACCGTACCCGACACCTTATGAAGCCGTTGCCGAGATGGCATATGATGGTAGCGCCACCAGGACGCCTATCCAGCCAGGGGACGTGAGCGTTACTGCATATGTACAGG
>JAKRWB010000602.1 GCA_022353185.1 ANME-2 cluster archaeon
ACCTCGGGTCACACTTTGCAGGTTTCCCAGACTGGAGTCGATAATAACTAAGTCTGTCATCGGATTCTTGATGGGGACAGAGGCAAAGCACAATAGATATATTAATTGAAAAATAGTAGGTTGGGTTATAGTCATTGAAAAACTCACGTGGAAGACTCAGCAATGGAAACTAAAATAATTCTGTCAGAGCAGCAAACCTGTAATTCTACCAACTATAAGGTAGATAGCCAACATCAGGACGATGAATTCTATTTTCAATGGCATATAACTAATAGATGCAATTTGAGGTGTAGTCATTGTTATCAAGACAATTATTCGAACTCCTCAGAACCTACCCTTGAAGAATTAAAAAATATAGTCGATAAAATGGATCATGCTCTTACTGTGTGGAGGAAGGAAGGACGAATCGCAATTACAGGGGGAGAACCTTTTATCAGAAAAGATTTGGTTACCTTACTCCATTATATGGAACAAAAACCATCGATGAAAAAAATTGGTATTCTTACTAATGGTACTCTGATAAATGACTATGTTGATTCTCTGAAAGTTTTTTCTAAACTTTATTATATTCAGATGTCGCTTGAAGGTAATAAAGAAAAAAATGATCAAATTAGAGGTAAGGGCGTATTTGATAAAGTTTTAGAAAGCACAAATCTGTTAAAGAAAAACGGCATATCTGTGAGGTGGATGGTTACCTTACATAAAAAGAATGTGGAAGATGTACCTTATTTAATAGATCTTGCCCTTGAAAATAATGCAGATACTCTTGTTTTTGAAAGATTAATTCCCACAGGTATAGGTAAATCTATGAGAGATATGCTTTTAACCCCTGACGAATTATCGCATATTTATAATTACATACTTCACCGCTCAGATGAAGAGTATTCAAAAGGTTCTCCCCTAATGATTCTCAAACTTCGGACATTATGGGTTTTAACTGATCCAAAAAGAGCAGAAAAAAATGCTTACACCCCACTTCAAAATGAAGCGGGTGCTTCATGTTCAGTTGGAATGGATAGCTTATGTATACTTCCTGATTCCACAGTGCTTCCTTGCAGAAGGCTTACCATTCCAATAGGGAATCTTAAAACCGATTCGCTTTTTAAAATTTGGTATACATCAGATGTCTTGTGGGATATACGCAATAAACGAAACTTAAAAGGTAAATGTAATTCATGTGATTTTATTCCTCGATGCAGTGGGTGTAGGGCTATGGCATATGCTTGCACTGGAGATTATCTTGAGGAGGATCCGCAATGTTGGATGTAATAGAGTCGGAAATTTTACAAATTGCTGAACAGTATGTACT
>JAKRWB010000050.1 GCA_022353185.1 ANME-2 cluster archaeon
ATTGTGCTTTTTTCTAAGCAATTTTAATATCTCTATTCGTATTTCCTTATCTTCCATCATCAATCACCCTTATCTCCCCCTCCGTCAGCCCATACAAATCATAAACCAGCCCGTCAATCTGTGCATCAACAATCTTTATCTGCCGCTCATAAAGCTCTTTATCGTGCCACTCTTATCCTTTAATTTCAATCCAGTGCTTAGTGAGATATGTCTGAATACCCCGACCTGGTTGATAGCTAGGAAACTTTGTACGAAAATCCTTTGCTGCGGTTGCATAACGTTCTGAATTGATAACTTGGATACATTTTGATAGGTACAGAAGGGCAAGTGACGGAGCACGTGAGTTTCCTTTATTGCAATGGATCAAAACCTTATGAGTAGGGAAATAACGATTTATAAAACTCAAAGCAGAATCAAATAAAAGGGGCTTGAATAGTGGTGTATCGGGATCGATCAAGTTGAGAAACAGATGAGTTCCTTGTTCAAGGACAAGATAGTTTGAATGTGTGTGACTAAGGTTTCCACGATAACCAACAGCTTTCTGATGGCATGGAAATTTGCAGGCATGAACCACTGCCCAATCATCCCGGTCATCTAAAAAACAATCGGACTCTGTTCCCACGTATAAGTTTGGATATACTTCAATCATGTCTATTTACCATTTACATATTCATTATAAAAAGCTTGTTTTGCGACTTCAAGAAGTTTTAGGTGGATTATTTTGACGAACCACAAACCACTTTTTTTGCTCAATAACAATGTATCAACTCTTTAACTTTTGAAATCAAATCGGCTACTTCTTCTTTTTTAGGCTCAACTTTTTTATCATGATCGCATTTGTTCCTGATGTCCCCCAAATATTGGATTTTACGCCATTCTGCCATATCCATTAAATCATTGTCCTTCAAAATATCATTTAATTTACTAATAGAAGCATTTTTAGGATATTTTAATTTTGGTTCATTTTTATCACATATCATTTTTAGGTTCCGTTCTAAAACAACACCGACTAAGGCACCCGCCGCCCGGATAAAACCTTTTTTAAGTAGATATTCTGCTTCAAGAATCTCATCGTCCATCAAAATAGAAGCAACGGTAAGTTCTATATCAGAAAGCCTATGCTCTAAATACAGAGGTAATGCATTTAGAATTGATGCTTGGTGTTCGAACGAATCAATAAACGTGTATTCCGTGTCTATTGTTATGTAGTTTGCTGATATGATTGTTTTAATGTTTTTTTCATACTCTGATTTGAACTCGCTCGTTCTTTCTTTATCGTAATTCCTTTCTAAAAGAGCACAACAGGAAGAATACCAATCCTGATAATACAATTTAAATTCCTTGGAAAGTTTCTTCTTCGCTGGTGTTATCGTTGCCAGATCAAAATCTGAAAATATGACAGATTTTTCCTCATTTGTTTCCAAGGGACGAGTATCCTTCCCGTAATGTTGAAAAAGATAGTCTAAAATTTCATTGTGTCGATCATAAAGCTGCTTGACTTTATCAGTAATCTTTTTTAATGAATTAAGCATGTTCTTCCACCACCCTTATCTCCTTCTCCGTCAGCCCATACAAATCATAAACCAGCCCGTCAATCTGCGCATCAACAATCTTTATCTGCCGTTCGTAAAGCTCTTAGTCTTGCTCTATTCTCGCCTCGTGGTATGTCTTCTGCATCCTTCTTCAGTCAAGTCAATCCACGTTTTTTCATTAGAGGGATGGTAAATACAGACCATCGAACAACGCACTTCGTTTTTGAACACCCTCAATAAATCCAATGTGACTAACCAATAGTCCAGCCGAACAAAGAGCATAAATTAAAT
>JAKRWB010000603.1 GCA_022353185.1 ANME-2 cluster archaeon
CCCGCAGTGGGACATATATTTTATTTACCTCCAATGTCCTGGTTGTTTGTCTTTCTCTTTTATGCTTCAAGGCACGCCAATAACTATCTCCGTACTGATGATAGTACAGAGTCTTCGTATACTTAAGTAAAACGGTTTGTTGCTTTGAATCCTGTATAATGGTGATTATTACGTGAGCGCATACCTGTTCTACCATTTCACGACCAGAAAATAAATGAACAACGATAAGGCCGGGCAACTCAAACCCGGACCGAGTCCTGCCGTTGACGTTGAGTGAGAGAAGTAGCCGATATTACAAGGCTTACCAGGCTCAACCCTGCTGCGCCAATGAATACAGCATTGAATCCCCATATATTGGCCACTACACCACCATACAGTGCCCCTGAAATCATGGACAAGCTGATGACCGAATTGAGATAACCGGCGGCTGTGGCTTTATCCTTATTACGTTGCAGGAGCAGTTCGGTGGAGCCTACAAACAGAAAGGACCAGGATATAGCTATCAGGAACATGGCAGGGATGATGTGGTAGTAGATGGAAGCAGGAAGCAGGCTCAGGAAAGCAGCAACTGACAGCACGTACCCGACCTTAACAATCCGCTCCATATTCTGGCCGTCCATCCGGCGCATTATAAAAAACTGCATCAGGGGGTTGATTGAATACAAAAGACCAATCCAGAATATATCTGCACCCAGGGTCATCATGTATATTGGAAATATGGTCCAGCAACCTACTGCCCCGGTGTGCCTTAAAAAGAATGTTAGGTAGATGTTCCAGTTCTTCTTTACAGTGGAAAGTGAGAAATAATCCACCTTGATCCGTTCCACCTCTACTTTCGGCATTGCCACAGCCACAATAAAGGAGATAAGCAGCATTACCGAGCTGACCACAAAGATGAGGTCATAGTCCCCGATAACACCTGCTCCTAAAAAACCTGCTGCCCAGCCAAGAGCGCCTAAGGAAAAGAATTTACCTATACTGCGCTTGAGCCCGTAAACGTGCATGATAAGAGCTGCCGGGTACATGCCAACACAAATTCCCAACAGGCCCCTTATAAGGGCCAGGCTTAACGGGTCATGGGTGAACACCTGGAGAAAATAAGCCACAGCAGAACATGCAAGTCCTATAAGTAGTAGTTTTTTGATGTCCAATGTATCAGATACTTTGCTGAAGATGTAGGATGAGGCAAAGAGGCATGCCCCATAAACGCTCATTATAATACCCACCTGGGTATAGTTGGCGCCCATGTCATTAGCCAGCAGGGGGATAACCATCATTGACATCATGACGGATGTGCTGGTCAAGAACTGGATTGAGTTAAGCCTCATGGGAGATGTAAATGGGTGGGTGTATATTTCTAACTATGCTGGTAATTTATCAGCAATGACGATAAACAAAAAATGCCAGAGATAACCCTTTATATCCAATAAAATAATCTAACACCCAGGTGAAATCCCAATGAAATACGTTGTACTCCTGGGCGATGGCATGGCCGACTACCCCCTTGATGAACTGGGCGGCCTGACCCCATTGCAGGCGGCCCGCACTCCCAACATGGACCGCATGGCAAGACAAGGACAGTGCGGACTGGCACAGACCGTACCCCTTGACATGCCTCCTGGTTCAGATGTTGCCAACCTCGCCATACTGGGATATGACCCTGCAAAATACTACTCAGGCAGGGGACCCCTGGAAGCTGCCAGCATGGGTGTGGAACTGGCTGACGATGATATTGCATTTCGATGCAACCTTATAACCGAAAAGGACGGGATAATTGCCGACTACAGTGCAGGCCATATTTCTACTGAGGAAGCAAGGGAACTTATCCGAATGGTGGATGAACACTTAGGCAGCAGCAGCATACGATTCCATGCCGGCATCAGTTACCGCCACCTGCTTGTGCTATCGGGTGGTAGGGGACAGGACGCACAGTGCACCCCTCCCCATGACCAGGTGGGCGGCAAGGTGGCGAACTTCCTGCCACAAGGCCAGGATGCAGAACTGCTCAACCGGCTCATAATGGACTCAAAACCACTGCTGGAGGCTCATGAGATAAACCGGCGCAGGATGGCAGATGGTAAGAATATGGGCAATATGATATGGCTGTGGGCCCAGGGAAGTGCGCCGTCGATGCCACATTTCAGGGAACTGTACGGCATTGATGGGGCCATGATATCAGCCGTGGACCTCCTGAAAGGACTGGGAGTGTGTGCCGGGCTGAAAGTGATTGATGTACCGGGCGCAACGGGTTACCTTGACACTAACTATAAAGGAAAAGCAGAGGCTGCACTACATGCACTTGAATCCGGTGATTTCGTGTATGTGCACGTTGAAGCTGCTGACGAGGCCTCGCATATTGGCGACCTGGATGCAAAGATGCAGGCTATAGAGGACTTTGACAGCAAAATAGTGGGGCATGTCCTGGATGGAATGGCTGCATTTGATGATTACAAAGTATTACTGATGCCTGACCACAGTACACCCATACCTGTTAAGACCCATACCCATGACCCTGTGCCTTTTGTGGTGCTGTCCAGCAGTGGTGGAGCTGATAGTGTTAC
>JAKRWB010000604.1 GCA_022353185.1 ANME-2 cluster archaeon
ATGGCAGAAACCACTGCTTTTGCCAATGCATATACCTGGACCAGGGGGTATATGCAATATTACGCCAAGTCAGAAGGGACCGAGAACATAGTTACCAACGAACATCTGGCACTGGTAGTGAACGGCGCTCTGCTGCTGGACCAGGGGTTTGTGTTCAATTCGGTTGATACGGGCAGTATTATCGAGTATGCCATGCAGACACAGAGGACGTTGACCGATAATGACAAACTGGACGAGGCCGAATTCCTGCAAACCCTGGATGTGTCAGATGGCAGTTTCAAGGTTGACCCTAATGCTGATGCGGCAATGTCAACGGGGGATGCCGAGAATGCTACCAAGGCAATGGAGATGGCAATGAGTTTTGACTACAATGCCACGCCAGTGACTGATTTTTTGAACAACGATTCACTACCCGGCGGTGCTGAAGTAACAACCCTGATACAAAAAGTAATCCCACAGGTCTATGATACTAAACTTGCTACAGGAATCAGCAGGTCGAAAAGGATAGAACTGGGGGACCATGCCGGATATGAAACTGACCATTATATTTATGATTGGGGTGAGCCTGATAACATGACCCTGATAAGTCAGGTGCCGAGGGACAATTACGTCCCCGGCTATCTTTATGGCGAAACATGGGGGGTTACATGGACAAGGATACATGTTTGGCGGCATTATTATATTGTTTATTACCCTTGCAAGAAGACAAGGGAATACGAATGTGAAGGTCCTGACGGCAATATGACTACGTGCACTGAGGAATACTGGGATACTTGCAGCCGTACGGAATATTATGAGATCAATACTAATGATACCAGGGAAGATACTGTGACTATCACTATCAAGTCAAAGGAGAATTCAAGGACCAGCATCCCTCTTGATTATGCAGGGACCACCCTGTCTACTATGAATGATGTGGACAAGGCATATACGTCGAGGAGTGTGATGTACGAGAGCAGCCATATTGATCCCGGGCTGGAAGAGGCTTACGACCGCTATAAGGTTGAGGTGTATGAACCCAACAAGGTGGCTTATATCAAGGACCGGGAGCTGAGCGATGAAAGGGATATTCGGGTATACGCTGTTGTGCTCCCGGACTGGCTTGCGGGGGAGGCACAGTTGGCTGTGGATGAGATTACGGCAGATATTCGCGAAGATATCCATCTTGACCCTGA
>JAKRWB010000605.1 GCA_022353185.1 ANME-2 cluster archaeon
TACAACTTTTTGCTTATCGGACATGAGAACCTGTATGTATTCAGGAAACTGAAAAGTGATGAGTCAAAAGCGAAATTCAAGAACAGTATGAAATGGTGGTAAAGGAAAGTGGGTGTACTGTTGGGGTGCGAATAGTCCTGTCATTGTTGTCGAAATAGCATTTTTATGAAATATTTCACCGCAAAGAACGCAAAGGACGCGAAGTTACGGCAACAATGTCTTTGCGATCTTTGCGCCCTTTGCGGTGAGTTAACAATAAGCACATGCCACATCTTATGTGCACTTTGTCCGCCCCCCCTCCGTCAATACACTCCCGCCAGTCTACACTCAAATGCTTTGTCTTTATGCAAAAAGATTTTATGTTTAACTGTTCATAGTATACCATGGTGATACAATTGCAAACAATCCCTGCTAAATTGACATCAAAACTTGTAGCTGAACTTGATGGATTGATAAAAGAAGGGTGGTATGCCAATCGTTCAGAAGCCATCAGGGATGCCGTACGTAACATGGTGGAACGTAAAAAACTGGTGAGACTTGAAGCAGCAGTTGAAGAGGACATTAAATGGGGCCTTCATGGAGATTAAAGCAATTTCGGATGCCGGCCACATCATCCATTTATCTGAGATAAGCAAAACGGCGTGTTTTTCACTCTTCAGTACAGTGCTTGTGACCCATGAGGTCTACAGCGAAGTTAAAGCCTGCAACCTGCCTGGTAACGATGAAATTGAATCAAAGGTATTTGAGATTGTTCACCTTGAATCGAACAAAAAAGACCGGGCAGAATATTACTCACTGAAATATGATATTAGTATCGCCGATGCAACCGTAATAACACTGGCAAAGTATACAGGTATTAATCTCATCCTGACCGATGATCTTGACGTAAGGGATATTCTAAAATCACAGGATATGCAACCCGTTGGTTCCATAGGTATACTTCTCAGAGCATACCGTGAGAGAGTTATACCTTACAATGAAGCATTAGAGGCACTGGAAAACTTGCAGGAAATTTCATCCTTATATGTTACTTCAAAGCTCATTGAAAATGCTAAACAGGCGTTAAAGGAATATGATGCTGGCCATAGGTTGAAATAGGAACATGAAAAAGGGGGCATCGAAGAAGTAAAGTCACGGTATACCCATGACAAATATCCCGGGCCTGTATATAGCGTTTTTTCAGGATTATCTCCTGTTATACCCGAATGTATTATATGCTGATATATATTTTTCAACCACATCCCAGCCAGCACCCATGGAGCCGCGGTAGCAACTCGGAGCCCAGAGATTATTACCCTGTCAGTTCTACTGTTAATTGTCGTTGTCATATAACTTTCGAATTTCAGTACTGCAGACTATAAACAATAGTCAGCAAATACCTTAAATATCATAATCGATAGTGTATAATCGGTGAAAAAAATGGCAGGACTTTGCATATCTCAAGATTCAACAGCTAAAGAGCTCGAACCACTCGCCATGGCAATATACGGAGTGGTCGGACTTCCCACCACCATTAGAAGCAAGAACCAAAAAGGGGTAAGGATTGAGAACGGTAAGGTGGTCGATTATGATTATACCGGCCCGTATCTTGAAGAAGCACTGAGGACGGGCAATATATTCCATGGATTTGCCGCCAGCGGGCCATATAAGGGTATGCCGGTTATTGTTTCACCCATAAATGACAGCAATGGTGAGACCATCGCTGTTTTGGGCACAGTCAACCTGTCAGGTTATATCGACCTGAAACGATTCTGATCCAATTGTTAATCCAGTTTTTCCTTAACCAGTTGCCTTAATTGTTCCATCAGGCTGTCCACTATCTTCATTTCACGCCCGTAGTTCTCCAGGTCGCCCGCTTCAAGATATACTCTGGCAGTTTCATAATGTGCCAGTGTTTCATCCAGTAGCTCATTAAGATTTTTATCTTCAACATCAGGTATGCCTGGCAAGCCCGGTATGGGTACGACGGTCGAGACGTTCGCACCCATCAACTTTGAGAGTGCAGCTTCCAGTGAATCTTCCATTACCACCCGGTTCTCATAGACTACCAGTATCTTCTTGAGTTCAGGGATGCTGGATGCAGACTCTGCTGAGATGTACAGGGGTTCGATATACAGGATAGAATCCTCAATAGGAATTACCAGCAGGTTACCCCGTATCACATTTGAACCGCCCGTGCTCCACAAGGTCAGGTCCTTTGAGATATCCTCGTCCTGGTCAATCAGCGCCTCTATCTGGGCAGGACCGTAAATCAGCTTATCCTTGGAAAACTCATACAGTATCTTCTGGCCATAGTTAGGCGGGTCCTGTTTCACTGCCATCCAGGCTATCATATTATCCTTATTGCTGGGGGTAAATGGCATTATCATAAAAAAGTCAGTTGAGCCGTCCAGTTCCAGCAACACATTATAGGGCTCCACCTGTATCTGTGAATTGCCATATTTTTCATTTGCGAACTCCCATCTATCCTCCCTATTGTAGAACACTTCCGGGACATTCATGTGATAATCAGTGTATATCTTTGATTGTACCATGAACAGGTCAGGAGAATATCTCATATGCGATTTAATACTGATGGGCATCTGGTCCATGGGTTTGAACACACCAGGGAATATCTTTGAATATGTGGTAAGCAACGGGTCATCTTCTATCACATAATATGTAATAGTACCATTATAGGCATCTACCACAGCTTTGGTGGAATCCTGTATATAGTTCAGTTTGGTATTTCCAATCCAAATGGGTTCTGAATAAGGGTATCTGCCAGTGGTTGTGAACCCATTTATAATCCAGTAAATATGGCCGTCATCACCCAGCACTGCATAGGCATCCCGGTCAAGTAGTAGATATGGCGTGATAAGTTCAGCCCGATCCATTACATTTCTGTTGATGTGCAGTTTGCTGTCATCGCCAATATCTTTAGACATTAATATTTTCAAATCACTAAGGGCCAGTGTGGTTATGACTTTGTTAAGGAAACCCATGCCGATACCCCCGGTGCCTGTATAGGTTGTTAATACATTTGTGTTTCCGCTGGGATAGTCAAACTCTTCCCTGCCTGTACCTGTGATGATATATGAATCGGTCTTCTCGCCATAATATATCCGGGGCTGCTCAATAGTGAGGGAAGGTATAGAACTGACAGGTGGTATATTTTCGATATACATCTCGGGCATTCCCTGATCCACTATCATGTTCACTGGCGACATCACTAAACCGATGCCGTGAGTGTATAATACGTGTTTATTTAGCCAGGTATCAGCCTTGCCCTGCAGCTGGTCATAGAATATCTCCCGAGGAGAGAGCCAGACCTGTGTGGTTGTGCCGTTTATTGTATACCGGTCAACGTCCACATCATTGAACCCGTAATAAGTGCGTATTGCCTGTTTTTGTTTGTATATGGTCAAAAGAGGCCGGTAATCCCAAATCCGGACATTAGTTATTGATGGGTGCGTTAATATATCTAATGACAAATTGTAGGTCAGTGGGTATTGCCTTATTTCCACCTCATCAAGTTCATAAGCGGTATTGGTAGATTGTATGTTATTCATTATGTAGGGTCTTTCCAGTTCCTGTTCATTAGGTAAAACCTTAAGGTCCTGTACCAGCGATGCAGTAACACCCCCGAGCACGCTGATCAATACCATAACAGCTACCATGCCGCCCAAGAGTTTTGGGGCGGACGGCAACGAAGGGCCGCCGGACCAGCTTGAAAGCAGTATGGTAACAGCTGTGAACAGGAATACCAGGGCTATAAGGACAGGTATGTACTGCTTGATTGCCACATCGATGTAGCCTGCGCCATACACCACACCAGTTTCACTGTACAGGATATCGTACCGTCCAAGGTATGTTTTGGTAGCGAAGGTGACAAGAAAACCTGCAAGCAGCAAGCTCAGGTCTGTGGGTAGTTTCATCAACAGATTCCAGTTGAAGGTGGCATATAACCCGGCCAGCAGCAGCATTCCAAGGAACAATACGGCAGAGGCATAGTTCAGCACGGTACTATAAAATGGCAGGGAAAAAACGTAAAATGCAATATCATTGTTGAATATTGGGTCAGCCTGCCCAAAGGGTGTCTTGTTCAGGTATATCAGTACTTTAAGCCATGACCCAGATACTGCCAGTGCCTGCATTCCTGAGAAGAGAATTATAAATATGAGGGCAGGTAACTGGACAGCTTTTAAGGCTGCAGTTACATTCTTCTTGGGTGTTACGTCTATGTATTCCTTATCAATACCTGCGAAGAACTCTGTCTCCCATAATGACGTAATAGGTCCGCCCTTTTTCGTTATAGTTCCTATGCCAGAGCGGTATACCAGATACAATATGCTGCCGGTTAGCAGGAAAGTTACACCGAACAGCAATAGAGCGGCCTTGTACTTTACAAAGAAAACCTCTGCATAACCCAGTGAGTCATACCATAGATAATTCAGTGCCAGTCCACCTATGGACGGCAAAAAAAAAATTGTGAGAAATATTAATACAAAAATTAATTCAAGTCTGTTCTTTACAGCCATATCAATTACCCCCTTGGGAGTTACTATATCAGGGACTACAGTACTTAATGATACCCTGCATCTAAATATGTTATTGGAGCGCTCCATGGAACGTATCATACTTCATGTTGATATGGACAGTTTTTACGCCTCTGTTGAGCAGCGTGAAAATCCTTCGTATAAGGGAAAACCGGTGGTGGTGGGGTCTGACCCTAAAGGCGGACATGGCCGTGGCGTGGTCAGTACCTGTTCATACGAAGCCCGAAAGTTCGGGATTCATTCGGGTATGCCCATATCCCGAGCATATAAACTGTGTCCAGATGCTGTATTCCTACCTGTGAGCATGGTTCTGTACAAGGAAGTATCCCGCAGTATCATGGAAATATTACACTCATTTGCGGATAAGTTCCAGCAGGTCAGCGTGGATGAAGCATATCTTGATATCAGCGAGGGGGCTAGTTTACAGGAGGCTGTGGAAATTGCTGGAATCATCAAGGCACAGGTAATGGAGTGGGAAGGACTGACCTGTTCCATTGGCATTGCTTCTAACAGGACTGCGGCCAAGATTGCTTCTGACCTGGACAAACCTGACGGCCTGATTATTGTCGAACCAGGCAGGGTAGCTGAATTCCTTGAACCGTTGGAGGTGCGCAGACTTCCGGGTATCGGCAGTAAGAATGAGGAAATATTAACGAGTATGGATATCAGGACCATCGGGCAATTGGCCCGATGTGAACAGGACTTGCTGGTAAATATTTTCGGAAAATGGGGTACCAGGATGCACCAGCTGGCGCATGGCATTGATAACAGTGAAGTGGCTGAGATGACTGAGTCAAAGTCAATTAGCAAAGAGCATACATTCCAGGTGGATACTTCGGATGCAGAGGAATTGTATATTTCACTGGACGGCATTGCCGAGCGAGTACACAGGGCATTGATGCAGCAAGGTTTTTCTTTCAGGACTATAGGTGTAAAGGTAAGGCAGGAGGACTTCACCACCTTTTCCAGGGCCAGGACACTGGATATCTATACTCGTGACCTGGACATCATAAAACGAGAGTCACGGAAACTCTCTCGTGAATTCTTTGATGGTAGAAAGATACGACTGCTTGGAATAAAACTCTCGAACCTGAGTAAAAGTAGAATAATCCAGACTACGCTGGACCGATTCTAATCACGTTAAACCACTGTTTTTCCAGAACTGTCAAGTATTAAACTGAAACTACAACCCTTTTTTCAAAATGGTTAGGTATGATTATTACTGGTACTGAGTTGCATATCTGGCATTTCGTGTTTACATAACTGAATGTCATATTGTACTTATACCCACAGAATTTACAGGTGTACATCATTTCTTATTACCCCAATTGGATATTGCCGTTAACATATATAATGATGGTACATTATAATGATAATTAAGATGAGAATGATGATGAGAATTCTGCAAAATGCTTATGCCGTTAGTTCCGAAAACGTGATGGTGCGAGAATTAAGGCAAGCAGATAATAGCCGATCAAACATTTGTGGTTCCTAGAATCTACGGTTGAACCTGTAGCAGAATTCAGATAGATAGCGGTTGTTGTATTTTGTTATATATTATCAACTCCAAATTATTTAAATATTGTAATATGTTGTAAATTAGGAGGTATAAGGATTTCTGAAATGACACTTTTTTGGCAATATTAGATTATGTGTTTTCTGCCTTGAAAACCAAGGTCTTACCATCGATATTTTCGATCTGTTTATCATTCAGCCATTCACTTCATATGTCATCGGTTAAGAGTAATATTGTAATGGAACACGGATTGCACGGATGACACGGATGCGCACGGATAAAATATAAATCCGTGAAAATCCGTCAAATCCGTGTCATCCGTGTTCGATTTAAATTAAATTGGAGAATCATATGAAATTATTGGTCTAGTGGATACCCCACTATTGGTCTTTTGGAAAATAATATATACCGACTCTGTCAAACTCCTTAACCGATGACCAATGTGAATATTTCAATCTGGTGGTGTACAGGGACGTTGTTGAGCGATATAAAATTAAAAACACACAGTTGATAAAATGGCTTGTAAAATCACTGACAGTTTCATACTCTAAAGAATTCAGCGTGCATAAGCACTATCTAACCCTGAAATCAAAGGGAATCAAGGTAAGTAAAAATACTCTTTACT
>JAKRWB010000606.1 GCA_022353185.1 ANME-2 cluster archaeon
GGTGTGGTCAGGCGACCAATCCTGCCTGCTGAGTCCCTGTGTGTTATCTCAAAAATGTCTGGCATGTTCGTTCCCTGAATATAATTTAATGTAATGTATTGTGACAAATTGTAATGTATTTTGACAAATTGTAACGTATTATAACTTAAAGTAATTTAACGCAGAAGTTATGTTCACTGCTCCAGCAGGTGGAAGGCCGAAACCAGCGGCACCAGTTTTACATCCAGTGCGCTAAGACCGTTTCGGGCGCCTTCATCCCTATCCACCACTGTAATTACCGTATCCACTACTGCCCCTTCATCCCTAAGTGACTTAATGGCCTCTATCACAGAACCGCCCGTGGTTGTGACGTCTTCCACCATGAGCAGGCTTCGCCCCTCAATATCACCAATGAACCTCCCTCCTGTACCGTAATCTTTCAAGGATTTACGGACAATCACCAGGGGCAGGCCCGATGCCAGTGATACAGCCGTAGCCAGTGGTATCCCGCCAACAGCGACTCCGCCTATGGCCTCAACGCAAATATTTCGCTCTTTGATAATTGTCACTATCCTGCTTGCTATCAACTTTAGGGTGCCGGGGTCTGAAGTGGCTTTCTTGATGTCGATATAATATGTACTTTTCCTGCCTGAAGCAAGAGTGAAATCGCCAAATTTCACGGCTTTGCAGTCCTTTAATGCCTGAATCAGTTCCTTATCCATACTTTTCACTACCAGGGTTCTTTCTTAACCTTTATAAGATATCCAAATACGTTCGCCATCAGGTGGAGCAGGGGTGTTATCAACAGTACAGTTACTATTATCCAGAAATTGAAATAGGTTTTGAACCAGACCGATGCAAATATGAACGTGAGTACCCAGGCTCCCAGTACGAAATCCAGCTGGTCTGCAACCGGGAACATGGCACCCCGCTTAAGGTTCAGCCGCCGCTTGACAAAACTCTCTGCACTATCACCCAAAAGCGCACCCAGTGCCATCAGCCCCACCACCAGTATCGTGCTGATGGAATACGCACCAAGGGCTGATTGGAAAATAGGAAAACCAGTGAGTACACCATCTGCTGCAAGACGAGGTGCAAATCCTATTTGGATTAGCCCTATCACCAGACCACACACTGTCCCGGCAATCAGTCCCCTGATGGTCTTACCGTCCCCGAGTATGCGCCGCCCATCTTTGAAATTCTTGCCAAGGTCTATAGGCATACCTCCACCGAACACAGCAGCCATTGGGTTTGCAACATATGCTGGCAGCATGAGCCAGACAGATGCAGCTATAATGTCAATTAAGGTCATGTTGCCTAAATAGTCGTTTCCGATGTTAAAAGTATTGAAATCAGACAGTGAACGGGATACGTTTGATACTGCCAGAGTTCAGGTTCTTGAACTCAACGCCACCCGGTACACCCAATATCTCCACACCGCTGAACTCGTCCACACCGCACAGCACATCCTGCTCAGGATGGGTGCCTGGCGTGATATCGCAGCTTATACGGGTACGCGGGCCAACAGATACCACTATCTTAAGCCGTTTTGATGCAGGATGGTTTTTTGGGAGTACGATCAATGGCGTACCCACTTCACGAATCATATAAAGTACGCATTTAACGCCGTCAAGCGTGGTTTTTTCTGTATCGAACCCTGAGGAAACCAGCAGGTCGTCAGGTTCTAATCCCAGGACAATCTCTTCTTCTTCAGTCTCAAGAAAAAACAAGTTATTTGTTCCGGCCTTTACAATACCGATAACCCCACTATTGCCGTGGAGCATCAGCATCTCGTTATCATTTAAAGGTATCATAGATAAAAAGATTATAATCGAACTTCATGCCATTTCCACGTTTTTGGACTGGCATGTGGGACAGATAATTCTCTTGCCCATACCCTGGAACTCGTTTCCGCAATCCTTGCATTTATAGCTCTTCGTATCCAAGGAATCTGCCATATCTACACTGAATGCATCGCCTACACTACACATTAATATTTCACCTCCAAGGGAATATAATGAATATACATGTTCCATTGAGAAGATGTTATATTAATTTATCTAAGATTGTTTTGCATAGTGTTCGCACAACCATATAAAATGTTATATAGATAAAATGTTATTACCAATGCAAATAAACAATGTGATATCATGAAAAACCTGATCATAATAACATCACTGTTACTGGCGGCAGCACTCCTCACCAGTGGCTGTACTGACCAGGAAACGGGGCCAAGAGCCGATTTGTTGACGGTAAATTCAACCAACGAAATTGAAACTTTGCTTGAGAATGGGCCGGTTTTCATTGATATAGGGGCTGACAGGTGTCCATCCTGTGTTGAGCAAAAACCTATTGTCGAAGAACTTGCAGCAGAATACGGGGGCCAAGTGGCTTTCGTATACATAAATACTGACAAGCAGCCTCAACTTTCAAATTATTTCAATGTGTACTATATTCCCGACATGACCATGATAGTCAGTTCAGACAATGGTAAATTCACCTACCTGACAAGATGGGGAACTCTCACGAATGACCGACAGGAAGCCATGATATTTGGTCTGACACCCAAAAGTGTACTTGAAGTCACCATCCAGGATGCGCTCAGGTTAAGAGGAACAAATACATAAACCTGTTTCAAAAATCTTATGCTTAACACTATCAGTGGAATCACAATGAAACGGATTATAAATTTATTCCTGTCAGTTATTGTCACATATGAACATTCTTCGGGTACCAGCCAGGAGCAGCTTGAAACTCTCTACAATGTCAAACATGAAAAGATGATTGAGGAAATAATCCTGCAGGAAAATAACGAATGACCTTACTTATTCAGCTCGAAACTGCACTGTCTTCAGTAGATTTACCCCTACCACTCCTGGCATTACTGGCCGGTATAATCAGTATTCTTTCCCCCTGCATCCTGCCTCTTTTACCGGCAATACTGGCATATTCCACAGGTAAGGGTAAGTTTCGGCCACTTGCCATCGTGGCAGGTCTTATGGTCACATTTACGCTGATGGGAATGGCTATGGCGGCCTTTTCAGACGTCCTCTCTCAGTACCAGCATTACATCAGGATACTGGCTGAGATTGTTATTATCTCACTGGGCATTACCATGCTTATGGAATTAAATCTGAGCATATTCAACCGTATTCCGGGTTATTTTAACATCAACACAGACAATGAGGGTGTTGCTGGCGGATTTATTCTGGGGTTATCGCTGGGTATTGTATGGATTCCCTGCACCGGCCCGATTCTTGCTGCAATACTTATGGGCGTACTCTTAAAGGGGGGTATAATGTATGGCGGATTCCTTCTTTTCGTATATTCACTGGGATTGGGGATCCCGATGCTGATGATTGCCTATTTTATCAATATATCAGGCAGTAGGCTCAGTACCATATCACGATATGACGTGATGCTCAAAAGAGGCGCTGGTGCCGTTTTGATTATTCTCGGACTTTGGATGATATACTATTATCATATCAGGTCCTTTTTAATTGGGTAAATATTACCATAACTAATATATATATTATTAAATGACTATAATAATCTGATTGGAATACCAAAGGAAGTACTAATCAATGAAAATAAAAGATTCGGTTTTATCCATTATTGTATCGTCTATCCTGATATTGATGCTTTTAATATCTCCTGTATATGCTTATCAAGAATATGCTTCAGATGGTGATGGAGGCGAGAGTAATATGGGTGGTGCTGTTACTTCGTATGGTACAGATGTCGTTATTGTACAACATTTTATTGAAGTAGACCAAGTTTCAAATCCAGGCTACCTAAAAGTTACTGAAATCATTGTGTTCAAAAACATTGGAACTGAAAACTACACTGGACCAATATTTTCCTGTGTGCCAGATGGAGTCTTCAATGAGGGAATGATAAAACTTAGAATGTCTGCAAACATTTCGGGTATTCCTTTGAATGTTTTTTTTGTTGATGATAATGTCATCGGATGGAATGACACAATCCTGGCAGGATCTGTTATGCCTCCCAGGTACCAATTGCAGTACATGGTACCGGCAGAACCCGCAGGTAAAATGACCGAATCTGTGACCTTTACAAAGAAACTAAAATATCCTACCAATGTGAACTATGATTATATCCCTTCAACTGGCATGCCAGTACTGGTTGTAAAACTGGTCAAATCAGATGATATAACAACCAGTATTGTCAATGAGGATGGTAGCAAAATCGAGGCTGATTTTATAGATGTAATAGAAGGTTCAAAGACATACAATTGGATGCAGCCTCAATTTGTAGAGGTATCTTTTGTACTGAATCGTTCAAGCATTGACCAGTCTGATGTTTCTTTATATTTACTTCTATTGTTGGTAATTTTATTAGTAATAGGGATTCCTATCCTGAGAGGAAAAAATCCATCTGCCAAGAGCTCAGAAGAGAAAACGAGTAAGGTAGGGCCAACGAGCGAGGATGAAGATATATATTTGGAGCAGGAAGATGAGGAATATGATGAAGAGTTCGATGAAGATATTGAAACAGGCGAAGGCATTGAGGAAAGTGTGTCTGATGTCCCTGCTCTTAATGAAGAAGATGTAAAAAGTTTCGATATAGATGAGCTTAAATCAGCTAAGAATGCCCTGTTCAAGGTACTCTCTGAACTGGATGAGGACTATGCTGATGGTGCCCTGTCAGAAGAAGAGTACAATTCCATCAGGGACAAAT
>JAKRWB010000607.1 GCA_022353185.1 ANME-2 cluster archaeon
GATGGACGGGTTCAATCCCAGAAGTGGTGTCAGGCTGCTTGCCGCTACTAATAGACTGGACATACTTGATGCAGCAATGCTACGCCCCGGGCGGTTCGATAGGTTCATTGAAGTCTCGCTGCCCAACGAAGATGCCAGGAAGAGCATTCTTAAGATTCATACACGTAATATGACTTTATCACAAGACATTGACTTTGATAAATTAGCGAAGATCACCGAAGGTTCCAATGGCTCTGAATTGAAGGCCATAGCCACTGAAGCCGGTATGTTTGCCATACGTAATGATAAAGATCATGTGGAATATGAGGATCTGCAAAGTGCCGTGGCAAAAGTGTTGATGCATAAAGATAAATCAGTTAATTTATCTGAGAACATGTTCGTATAATCCAAATTTCAGTATCGTTGTGAATTTAAAAATTTTCATATTATGGGCAATTATGTAACTAACAAATAGTATTATGCTTTATGTAAACCGTTAAAATAACAAGAGCAGGTTTAGCTTAGAGGAGATTTAATGACCGATTTTGATGTGTATTTTTTGTTTAATGCTGTGGATTTTATAGTCCGCTTAATCTTAGTTGTCATATTTTTCCTAATGGCATCCACACTCAAAAATTCAGATCCGGACGTCATTCGTTCCAGGCTTTTTCTTGAGTACAATCGAATAACCAGGTCATTTAATTTAATGTTCGTTGGTTCGATTTTTTTTTATTGCAGCAGTGATAGAGTATATACTTCATCCTGCTATTGGAGATGAAATGTTTTTGGTCATGAAAGTATCCATCACCATTTTTCAGGTGACGGTTATTTATTTTATTGCAACCTTAAACAAATCTATAAGCCCGACCGGAAGGGGGGGAATGTGATATAGCAACCTTAAAAGAAATGCTTGATGAAGTTTTAATTAGTCTTGAATCAATTGACGACATCAAGCTATCTGCTATAATATCACGTCATGGGTTGTTAATGGTATCCAGAGCCACACAGGAATCAAATACTGACGCTTTTGCGGCTTTGACTGCTACGCTTCACATGTCTGCTGAATCTACCACCAAAAGGCTTAGTAAAGAAGTACCAAAATCAATTATTGTGGAAACCGATAAGCACAATCTTATAACCTATGCGGCTGGTCCGAATGCACTTTTAGTGGTAATGGCAAGTAACGAAGGTGGGCTTGGGTTAATTTTGAATGAAATGAAGAAAGCTGCAGAAAAAATAAAATCTATTGTATAACTTCAATCCTCGCTTATCAAACGTTGTTATTAAATTCTTACTCCATTGTTATTTCGCTTCTATTACGCTGTTAGCATAGCGAAATTATCCTGTTTTAGTATTGTTATCACTCAACAATGGCACTGTCATCATTCTATTATCACTTTGTGATAACACCAGTATCAAAGATTTTATCACTTTATACTTATATCAAGGATAGGAAGTACAAATGACAGACATATATCAGAATATCGTTGACAGGGACCAGAAGTACGTTTTCCAGAATTATACTCGCCAGCCAATTGCTATTTCCCGCGGTGCAGGTGCTGTAGTATGGGATACTGGAGGACGGGAATACATAGATTGTGTGGCAGGTATAGCAGTCAATAATCTGGGACACTGCCATCCTGCAGTGGTTGAGGCTGTAAGCCGACAAGCTGCTGAACTTATACATGTTTCAAACCTGTATTATACCAGCCAGCAGGCTGAACTGGCAGAACAACTGGTGCCCAGGACAGGTATGGACCGGATATTCTTTTGCAATTCCGGGACCGAAGCCGTGGAGGGCGCATTGAAACTGGCGCGCCGGGCTACAGGACGAACCGATTTTGTGGCTGCCGAACACAGTTTCCATGGACGTACCATGGGTGCGCTCAGTGTAACTCATAAGTCACAGTACCGTGAGCCATTCCAGCCGTTATTGCAGAAGGTAGAATTCGTAGTTTATAACAATGTAGAATCATTGAAGGGCAGTGTGAACCGGGATACTGCAGCAGTCATAATTGAGCCCATCCAGGGCGAGGGTGGGGTGCGGGTACCTTCTGATGAATACCTGCGCTCAGCCCGGGATTTATGTGATGATGCCGGCGCACTGTTGATATTTGATGAAGTCCAGACCGGATTTGGCAGGACTGGCAAATGGTTTGCCAGGGAGCATTCAGGGGTGGAGCCCGATATCATGACACTGGCCAAAGCACTGGCTGGCGGTCTGCCTATGGGTGCCATGCTTGCTAAGGAAGACACGGCTGCCAGGATGCAAAAAGGCGACCATGCTGCCACATTTGGCGGAGGTCCGCTGGTATGTGCTGCGGCACTGGCATCATTGAAGGTAATAGAAGATGAGAATCTGGTCGAACGCTCGGCCCTGATGGGTGATTACCTGATGCAGGGATTGAAAAACCTTGAACTTGACCGGGTTACTGAAATCCGTGGCAAAGGGCTTATGGTGGGCGTTGAACTGAATGTGAAATGCGGCCCATTGGTGGATTATGCAAGAGAGCACGGGGTGCTTCTGAACTGCACTTCAGATTCTGTGCTCAGGTTTGTACCCCCTCTTACTATCACTAAAGAGCAGATAGACCGCGTAATAGAAGTGGTAGCCCAGGGTATAAAGGAAGTAGAATGACCAACTCGAAAGACCTGCTTAAGAAATCCATCAAGGGCATAGCCGAGTACGTACCAGGAAAATCTACTGAAGATATTGTCGCAGGTTATGGTTTAAGACCTGAGGATATAGTCAAACTTGGTTCAAATGAGAATCCACTGGGCCCGTCCACCAGGGCGGTAGAAGCCGTTCGCACAATGGCAGATAGCATAAGCGTGTACCCTTCAGTTGATGCAGGAGAACTGCGCAGGGCACTGGCAGCATATGTAGGCTACCCGGAGGATATGGTGGTCATGGGAGCTGGCATGGATGGTGTGGTCGACACCCTTATGAGGTTGTTCGTCCAGCCCGGTACCAGTGCCATCATCCCTACGCCCACCTTTTCCTATTTTGAAATTGCATTAAGGGCAGCGGGCGGTACGCCCGTGTTTGTTAAGCGGCAGGATGATTACAGTGTACCAATTAAAACAATAATTTCCTCTATTGAGGATTCCACCCGCCTGATATATTTATGCTCACCTAACAACCCGTCAGGCAACACCATTCCCGAGGACGATGTCAGGGCATTAGTGAAGTCCACAAATGCCATTGTGTTTTTAGATGAAGCTTATGTTGAATTCGCTTCGAAAAGCCTGGTCGGTCTGGTCTCAGAGTACGACAATCTTGTGGTGGGCCGGACCATGTCAAAGGCCATGGGCCTGGCAGGACTGAGGATAGGGTATGCAGTTGTACCTAACTGGATATTCAGGGAATACATGAAAGCCACCACTCCATTCGCGATTAGTAGAATCGCAGTGGCAGCCGGACTGGCTGCACTTGATGATGTCGATTACCGGGAGAAGACCATTGATAACGTAGATGTGGGCAGGAAATTCCTTACCGAGCACCTGTCAGGTTACTGCAGGGTATATCAGTCCGAAGGAAACTTTATTCTCATAGATGTATCGCCAAAGAAAAGCAAGGATGTAGTAGAAATGCTGCTCAAGAAAGGCATCATTGTGCGCGACTGCACCTCGTTTCGGGACGCAGGCGATGGGCTGGTAAGAATAACCGTGGGCACCCCTGACCAGAACAAACTGGTAGTAGATGCACTGCAGGGTACACTGGGCTCATGATAATTGCACTGACCGGTACACCGGGCACAGGGAAGACTTCTATTTGCACTTTGCTGGAGCAGCATTACCGGATTATCGACCTCAATGCTTTTATAATCGGTGAGGGCCTGCATACTGGTGAAGATGAACAACGTGGTTCATTGGAGGCGGACATGGATGCTCTTCAGGACCGGGTGGATGAACTGGTAACGGATAATACCGCAACAGTGATTATCGAGGGGCACCTATCCCACTTGCTAACGGACATTGATGGGCTCATTGTGCTCCGCACCCGGCCACGTGTGCTGGCACAGAGACTTGAGAATAGGGGATATCCGCCCCAAAAGGTGCAGGAGAACATGGAAGCAGAAGCTTTGGACGTGATACTGGTGGAAGCGGTGGAACTGTATGAAAGGGTTTATGAACTGGAAACTACCACGACCATACCCGAAGATGCTGCACTGGAGGTACACTCAATGATACAGTGGCTTGAGTCCGGGGACTATGAGCAATTAAGTGGATATCTGCCAGGGCGTTTTGACTGGAGCGAGGAGGTGTTCGGATGACACTGAATAATTACAGGCCTTATGTGAGTTTTATTTTGGAACCTTGTGCTTCTGCCCTTGTACACATGGGTCTTACTCCCAACAGGGTGTCGGTACTGTCTCTCATCTTTGCGATACTGGCCGGGGTGTCATATTATTATTCCTACGACAACAGGATATACCTGATTGCTGCACTGGTGTTTGTGATTTTGAACTCGTTCACGGATGCCGTTGATGGGGTCATGGCACGGATGTTCAATATGCAGTCTAACAGAGGTGATTTCCTTGACCATGTTATCGACCGGTATGCAGATACTTTCATCATTTGCGGCATATTTTTTGCAGGCTACGTACACTGGATGATTGGGGTTGCTGCCATTACCGGTGTGCTGATAACCAGTTACATGGGCACTCAGGCCCAGGCAGTTGGGGGCACCCGGCATTACGGCGGCATCATGGGACGTGCGGACCGGCTGGCCCTGATAATTATGGTGAGTGCCGCTAACATCATCTACCCTGCACAATTTTATTCCATGCAACTGCTGGGCTGGATCATCGTGGTGATTGCATTGACGTCCCACTTCACGGCAGTGCAGAGATTTTTGCACACCTGGGATGAGATTGAAGGCACTAAGGGCAATAAGTAGTTCATTTTTACCAGGATTCCCAGTGTATCAGTTTTGAGGCATCTATGCGGTCAGGTGTGTCGGGAGTATCTGCCGGATAGCCCAGGGCAAGCATACATACAGGCCTAATGTTGTGGGGAATCATGAGTATCTCTGATATATCTGCATTATTGAATGCACCCACCCAGCAGGTGGCCAGGCCCATATCATGAGCGGCCAGTGTCATTACCATTGCACTTATACTTGCATCCTGGATGGAATAGAGTTCTCCCCGGCCGCTGTAGATGCGACTGGAACGGGGCGTGTTGGCACAGAACACAATTATCACTGGCGCCTGCACCAGGAATTTCTGGTCAAGCGCAGCTTCTTTTAGTTTTTTCTTGACCGCTGTGTTTGTTACCACAATAAAGTCCCTTGCCTGGAGATTGCCGGCAGAGGGTGCCATCTGGGCATCCTGGATGAGTTTTTCAACAATCTGGCAGTCTACTGGGTCTGATGTAAATTTACGTACGCTGCGCCGTTGGTATATAGCATCCAGGCATTCTGTCATATACAATAAGTTGTTGATGGAAGTATAAGACATTAGCTAAGTTTTATCTTTAAGGTAGATATGGATCGAAAAAAACATGGATTTACTTTCCGTAGGTTTTATCGTTAATGCCACGGTTTATATGTAATATTCTAACCAATGATTGAATATATTGAGATAACATATCGGTGAAAAAATGCCAGAATCGGAAATAAAACCAGAATCGGAAATAAAGATACAGAACGTGGTTGCTTCAACTAAATTAGCTGAAAGTTTTGATTTAGTGAGCATTGAATCAGTACTTGAAGGTGCAGAATATAATAAAGCCAAATTTCCAGGCATGGTCTACCGGGTAACCAATCCCAAAGCAGCCTTTTTAATTTTTACTTCAGGCAAGGTAGTCTGCACTGGGGCGAAGAATGTAGACGATGTAGTAATTGTCATTAACAATCTTGCCAAGAAGATTGAATCTCTTAGCATGGAAGTTTTGAAAGACCCTGAGATAACCATACAGAACATTGTTGCATCGGCTGACCTTGGTACTAACTTAAATCTAAATGCAATCGCTGTGGGCCTTGGTTTCGAGAACATTGAATATGAGCCTGAGCAGTTCCCCGGACTTGTTTACCGTATTAAATCACCTAAGATAGTGGTTCTCATATTCAGTTCAGGTAAACTGGTGGTAACCGGTGGAAAATCTCCTGCAGATTGTCAGCGTGGAGTTGAGATAGTACGGGAACAACTCGAGAGCATGTCTTTGCTCTGATCCTTTTTTATGTGGTGATTACCGTGTCCTACCGTGAAGCTGTGGCTAAGAGTTTTATCGTGGATGATGAGGTTAAGGAGTTCATCAGCCAGGAAGACCGGGATTTTAGGATTTGCACATCATGCGGCGGTCCCGTGCTGGTTCCAACTGACCTGGTTCCGGCCAAACCTACTGACGTGGAAGTTAAGATCGGTGAAAATTCACTGTTTGTTTCTATTATACAGGCCAGGTTCACAAGACGTATCCATAGCTCAATGCTGGACCAGTACCAATATATGATGTCAGCGGACCTGAGCCGCTGTGAACTGGATTAAGTGAATCGGTTAAAAAGTTTCGAAACATTAAGACCGGATTACAATTATTGGTTTTACAATACTTGTATTTATTATTGTGGGATTGACAATTATCGGTTTTACTTTTGCCTGATTTTCTGGAACTGGACAGCCTCATAGGGATATTCCGGTATTTCTGATAGTTCCTTTACACAATATTTCCGCTGGTTGCGGTTACCGGTGCGTTCAAGTTTACCTTCCCGGTATAGCCTGGAAAGGTATGTGGACACAGTGCTCAGGTTGATGGGACCATATACCCGGTCATAGTCACTTTTCACTTCAATTGATGTGAACCAAAGGCCCATGTATTCAAAATTGAGGAAAAGTTCTAATCGTTCTTTAATTGTAAGGGACTCGTTCTTTAGCTGGCTGTATTCTTGTACAGCAATGCCAAAGTTACGAGCCCCCTGGGTTTTGGGTTGGGTGTTTTGAGTTGTTTGAAAGGTAGGTTGATTAATCGGAGTTGTCTGTACTGGTTGAGGCTGCATGGTGGGCCCGTTAGGAGCCACTTGAGGCGCAGCAAAAGCAGTCGGTTGTGAAGTTGTATGTGAAAAATTGTATAGGTTTGTTAACTTGTTAATGAGATTTAATAAAGTTTCCGAAGTAAGGTTGCCGATAATTTCGGTCCTGTCAATAGAACCGTTGTCCATTTTTATTTCGACACGTATTTCCATTTCATTGTCCTCAAAAGTGGAGATTTGTATCAAAGGAAGGCAGCCGCACATCCCCTCAGATTGCGGCCGACATCCCTTGCCTCGGAAGTATTCCATCCCCTCCGATGATTGTTCACTTCTACGATGTGAATGTGTAGTTCACACGCAGTGTTGTAGTTAACATGTGATTACACATCACTAATCATATATATAGTCTATGGTAGAAATAAGGGTAAATATTAGTCTATACGGTAAAAAAACTATTTAACACATCTTTAAAGTAAAAATACTGTTTTCTAGGTTTTTTTTCTTATTCACACCATCACAATACATATTCACGCTAAATATAATCTATTTAATCTTTATTTATTTTTCCATTGGAAACAGGGGGGTTGACCTATTACAGGTGAATACTGCCAATCACTCGTTAAATTGTTAAAAGGAAGCTTAACACAGCTATACTCTATTCACACCATTAAAAATTGCAGTGAAACCTGTAAATGTGTGAGTGTGATAAGATGCATCCCACTGCTGCACAATCAATATCAATCAAAAGGAATATTATAAAGAAGATGTGTAATGAGCATGTTATTTCAGGGACCATTTTTTATGGCGATGAGCCCAGGCTCATCGAAGGATACCTGTGCGTGAAAGATGGCATAATCACAGAAGTGGGGACTGATTCGGCAGTAGATGCCACATTGGATGGATTGGTGACTCCGTGTTTTATCAATGCACATACTCATATCGGTGATTCTATAATCAAGGACCCGCCACTGTCTGACCTGGATAGCCTGGTGCGACCTCCGAATGGTTTAAAACATCGTGTACTCGGTGAATCGCTGGCTTTCGACCTAAAGGATGCCATGCACCGGACATTAAATGATATGATACGGACAGGCACCTGTGCATTTTGCGATTTCAGGGAAGGCGGCATAGAAGGTGCGTCCATGCTGGCAGATGCCCTTACCACACCCACATACGCTACTGGCGGACTTAAAGGGCTGATAATGGGTCGACCGCAGCACCCGGAAAGACCGGGCAAGGATGAATTTGATGCCCTGGTGGAAGTCTGCAACGGAATCGGTATGAGCGGGGTCAATGATGTTCCTTTCGAAGTGCTACAAATTGCATCCCGTGTTGCCCGCAGGGCAGGAAAGCTTTTTGCCATACACGGGGGTGAAAAGGATATATCAGACATCTCGAAGTCAATTGAACTGGAGCCTGATTTCATTGTGCACATGACACATGCTTCGGAGGCACATATTAAACAGCTTGTGGATGCAGATATTCCTGCAGTAGTCTGTCCAAGGTCGAATTTCGTAACTCGTGTGGGTTCTCCCGCCCGTCCTCCCATTGCCAGGATGCTGGAGATGGGTGTCACGGTTGCGGCAGGCACAGACAATGTTATGTTGAATTCGGCTAATATGTTCTCTGAAATGGAATTCCTGTCAAAGGTATATGGACTGGAGGACAGACAGGTATTTAATATTTGTACACTAAATGGTGCTCGGGTACTTGGACTGGCCGAACAACTCGGTTCAATACAGGAAGGAAAGCAGGCAAAAATAATGGTGCTGGATAAAAGATCTTCCAATTTATCAAACAGCCATAATATGCTTGCGAGTTTTGTAAGGCGAGGCAGACCTGATGACATTAAGACCATCATTAATTGAACGGAGGGAGATTTCATGAAAAGCGAGATATTTAAGAAAATTGTTATTGCAACGGACGGTTCAGAAAACTCAGTAAATGCCGTCAAACACGCTATTGAAGTTGCACGGATATCAGAAGCCAGTCTTTCTGCTGTGTATGTTGTGGACACGGGAGCTTTTGCTTCTATTCCTGTTGATATGGCAATGGGGAACATGTATGAGATTTTGAAAAAGGAAGGTGATGATGCTGTCAAACAGGTGGAAGACCTGGCCCAGGCTGCGGGTGTTGAAATAGAGAATTTCAATGTTGAAGGACATCCTGCTGAGGAAATAATTAAAATATCAGAAAATGTTTCAGCCGACCTCATCGTTATGGGAACCCTTGGTAAAAGCGGTCTTGATAGATTCTTACTGGGCAGTGTGGCAGAAAAGGTATCAAGGAACTCAAATATACCAGTGATGGTTGTAAGAGGGGAAAAACCCAAATAGTACAAGCACCATCAACAGCCCAAATAGGAGTTTTACAAAAATGCCTGGTTTTACAACAGTTGAAGACATAATGGTGCGGGATGTTGCTTATGCTTCATTGCCTGGTTCCAGGGACGAGGTACTTGAAATACTTAAAAATAAACATGTTTCCGGCGTGCCTGTGGTAAAGAAGGATGAACTTGTGGGTATCGTTACCAGGACTGACCTTCTAAAGTATCCTGAAGAAGAGCAGTTGGCTATCCTGATGCGGAGAGACCCCATTACAATCAAACCCGGCGAGTCTATTGTGGATGCTGCCAGAACAATACTGGAACACAGAGTCAGGCGGCTACCCGTTGTTGAAAATGGTACACTCGTAGGTCTGATTACCATAGCAGATATTGTGGGTGCCATTGCAGGCTTAAGCATTTCGGAGCCTATTAGTGCCCTCATAAGTGACCAGACAATTGTTATTTGGGACCAAACTCCTGTTTCTGTTGTGGGAATGATAATGGAGATGGCAGAGGTAAAAGCTGCACCTGTAGTGAATGTGAACCGTGAAGTGCTGGGAGTAATAAACGATAAGGACCTTATAAATATGAGCATTATCGAGGATTCGCTGGAGCATTCAGATATGTCTGCGGCTTCAGATGATGATGCATGGACGTGGGAATCTATGCGTGATACCATGAGTCTGTATTACAGTGTGTCCAGGATAAAACTCCCGGATTCTACGGTAAGTGAGGTAATAAACCTGAAGGGTGAGCCTGTGACCGTTGTTCGCAATACTACAGTGAGTGACGCTGCCAGGAAATTGAAGCGTAACAACATCGACCAGATGCCTGTACTATCTGCTCGAAATAAACTAATTGGAATGCTGCACGACTTTGACCTGCTCAAGGCACTGGTATAAGGGCAATGGTCGATACATTCATTAGTGATAATCACACATACAATTATGGAGGATAAGTATCTTGGGAAAGAAGAAACAGACAGGTAGCGGCCTGCAGTCATCAGCTGGACTGATGCGGTATTATGAGGTTGATGAGACCACATACCACATGAACCCTAAATATATTATGATAGGTGGAGTGCTGATAGGACTTTTATTATTATTGCTCAATTACAGTTTTGGCCTCTGGCCCTGAAATCCTGTTTTAGTATTTTATTTTGTTTTTGTATATATTGTATATATTTATGTTTTATATTTATGTTTTATATTTATATTTGAATTAATAAAACCAAAAAACTGCAGGTGTCAACGAAGATTCAATTCCAACCACCGTGCAAATTTTCGCATGGCATTGCCCCTGTGTGATACCCGGTTCTTTTTGATATCTTCCAGTTCACTAAAGGTTTGATCTTCATACAGGAATATGGGGTCGTATCCAAAACCATGTGTCCCGCGTTCTTCAAGTGATATGGTTCCCACAACCTCGCCTGTAAATGTACGGGGCTCACCGTCAGGTAAGCAGAATCCCACCACTGTCCTGAACACAGCCTTGCGGTTAGTCTCACCTTCCATAAGTTTCAGGACTTTCTGGTTGCCCAGGTGGTCTTCCACATATCGTGAATAGGGGCCGGGGAAGCCGTTCAGGGCATCGATAAATATGCCGCTGTCGTCTACCATAACATCCCGGTCCAGTTTGTCAGCACACCAACGCGCGCCGTAGGCTGATATGGTCTCAAGGTCATCGGCCTGCAGTTCGGGATAATCGCAGTCGAGCTGCTCCACTTCATATCCCACGTCTCCCAGGATGTTTTTTGCTTCCCTGAGTTTATGGGCATTACCTGTGGCGAAATATATCTTATGCATACCGTCCTCTCCTTTCGATCTGTGTTACCCGCTCCAGTACAGCGTAAGCACCTGAAAAGGTCTGGCGGTACGCCCCGGAGAATGCAGATATAAGTTCTTCATGGTTGTTGTGTGTGCTCTCGTAGGTCTGGAACAGTACATGGATGTCCACACCCTGCGCCTCCACAGAGTTGTCATAATAGGCCAGCCCGAAGTCGATGAGGTATATCCGGCCGTTGTGCAGTATCATGTTGGAGGTAGTGAGGTCGCCGTGTACAATATTGGCAGCGTGGAGCTTGCCCACCACAACTCCCACATCGCTGCTTAACCGAGGTGTGATGATATCTTTTATTTTTGGGCCTTCGATGTATTCCATTGTTATCTCGAAGTCCTCAATGTCATAGATTATGGGCGTGGGCACACCATTGCGCCTGGATTCAGATATGAGCCTGGCTTCTGTCCGGGTACGGTCCCTTCGGATGAGGTTGTCGAGGGCTTCCAGGCGGTAGCCTTTTCGCAGGCGTTTCTTGATGACCATACCGTCCCTGAGTTCGATTGTGGCTTCGGCGCCCATGGCTAAGAACATGAGTGAGGAAAATGATCTGGAATAATATAAAGCTGGCTGTTACTCTTTGATGCGTCCCTTTTCCAGCTTAATCCGACAGGTCTTAATTCCACCATCTCATCCACAAAATCATTGATTCCCCAGTGAACTCGGCTCATCCCCGCCGTGCCAGCTCAATCTGGGCCGCAACTGCACCACATGTGATGCTTCTGATGTATCATCAACAATAAACGCCACACCTTTACCTTTCCCCATTTTGCGGATGGAATCGGCAATTCCCTGTCTCATATAGGTGGGCCGCACCTTCTCCAGCGCACTGATATCCTCCTGCGACGTGAGGCGGTGACATACAATGAGGTCACTCTGGCTAAGCACTATGGGGTCCAGTGCAGACGGCTGCTGTGTGGCCAGTACCAGGGATAAGCCCGGTTGCCTGCCCTGCCTGAGCCACTCGTTGACCAACACATCCCTAGCCAGGCTATGCCCTTCCCGCGGCATGAACAGATGCGCCTCGTCTATGAACATCCAGACCATGGGCATGGTAGTCACCTGTTCGCCTGTGATGCTGTTGATCTCATACTGCCGGCGGGCTGCCAGTCGCTCCTGGTAGATGCGCCTGGCAAGTATCCCAACCACCATTGACCGAATTGCAGTATCAGGCAAACTGCTTATATCGATCACTGCTATCCTGCCCGGCCTGATGATATCATGAATTCCCGAGCCTTCCTTTTCAAATATTCCCCACCCCAGGGCCGTGCCCAGGTAATTATGTGCAGCCTGTTTGGTGTCGCTGTGTGCATGGGGATCTATATGGACACGCTCCAGCATATCCTCTAAAGAGAATATCCTCCCCTCCTCATTCAACTGCTGCGCTATCCTGGTTATCAGTATACCTAAGGGTTGGATTGGACTTATGTCAAACAAGGAGCACCAGTCAGAACCGGACAGGTCACTGGTAGGGACGGACAGGGAATGGGCATCAATCCCCATTGATCGATATAAATCCAGGTCATCCCCTGGAACGAACACCAGTATATCCTGTGGTTTTGGCTCAAGGTTCCAGTCAGACAATATGTGCTCTTCTTTTGTATTGGCATAACCCAATGTCCAGAAAATGCCCATAGTATCTATGATGACCGAAGCAATATTATCAGAAATAGGAGGTTTCTGCCGGGCAATCTCTTCTACGAGCGTCCCCATTGTGTATGATTTGCCGTACCCCCGTTTGCCGCATATCAACACAGCATGGGGTCCCAGGCAATCCATATACACATCAGAACCGGTCGAGCCGTCAATAGCAAGATACCTGCCCACTCTGAGCACACCCAACCGCGACCCTTTATTCCGTCTCCCCAGGATATACTGTTTCTCAGTTACTCCACTGCGAGCAAGGTCAAATTTTCCGACTTCATTCATGCAGCCTCTATAAGTGGGTGTATCATGCTTAAATATTTTGAAATGCTTAGGAGGGTGGTGCAGCTATGGGCATACCACGCCCTGAATCTACTAGGTGCCCCGGATTTTTCAGCTCAATCTTTCCACCAGCTCATTCATATCCATTCCAACAACCCCTTCTTCATCCATAAACCTCCGGGCAGCATACGTAAAACCCGCCTTTGAGACCATAACAAAATGCTCCTTTCGCACATCATTATACCAATCCACGAGCGCACGCTTATCCAGCAATTTCTTTATTTCCTGAACCCCTAAAAGCCGGCTGTTCCATTTTACTTCACCCAGGAGTATCATGTACGGCTTCTCACCGAGAACTGCAATATCTATCTCGTCACCTCTGCGGTTCCACCATGCACCCATTTTGACCGGAGGAAATGGAAGGCCTTCGAACACAATATCCCTTGCAATATCCTCAAATACAGGACCTATGAACGACTGTAATGAAGCTTTCACCTTTTCGAATATCAGGTCATACTTTCCGGATTCGATGAACGAAAGATTCGGGTTTATGAACCTGAACCAGAACCGGATCATCTGGTCCTTTATGACATATCTCCCCATTTTCGTTCCTTTGAGAACCGGACCTCTTCGCTCAACAATCTCAAATGTGTTCACAAGGTCGTGTAAGTAGCGGCTCAGACTCTTCATCTCGATGCCTGTAATGTCTGATATCTCCTTCAGGGTACCCTTGCCAGATGATATTGCCTCAAGCACTGAAAAATATGTGGTGTAATTGTTCCCGAACTCGCTTATCAGTATTTGCCTTACCTCATCTTTCAAAACTGCGTTCTCACTCAAAAGAAGTGTCCTTATCACGTCTTCGTATGTGGTAAGCCCGTAGTCCGCAATCAACTGGTAATATCTTGGTACACCGCCGAAAGTGGAATATAGCGTAACAATATCATCTTCCTGCGTAAATCCCAGGTCCTTGCATACCTGCCTGGTATATTTGTATGAGAGGGGTTTTAAGTCGATTCGAGCAGTCGCCCTGCCGTAAAGCGGTTCCTTTGCATTGATGAATATCTTCTTCATGAGTCCGATGTAAGAACCCACGAAAACCAACAGGATAGGAGTGTTGTTGTGATGCATGTCCCAGTACTTCTGGAATATGGAAAAGATGGCAGGGTCAACATATTCGAAATTCTGGAACTCATCGAATACTACACTTATATGATGTTCCTGCGAATATGCGAACAGGAACCTGACAAAATCATCCCAGTTTGAGAAATCTGGTACAAACCCAGTGAGCTCGTTCTTCAGTATATCTGAAAATTCCCTGAGCAATAGTGGACTTGTCTTTTTACCTACAAAGAAATAGACTGAATCGAGCGATTCCATCACAAGCCGGGTTTTGCCTACACGCCGTCGTCCAAATAACACAAGCATGTGGGCATGTTTTTTGCTGAGGTCTGCAAGGTCTTTGATGGCCTGCAGTTCTTTGTTCCTGTTATAGAATTCCATAGGTTATTATTCTACTTTTTAGTATAATACTGTTTTGTAGAATAATGTTAAATATTCACCCTTCAGGATGTCCCAACTTCTTAACCCTCTTCCTCACCGACCCGCCATGGTTCTTTTCCCACTCGAATCTAACTTTGGCATCCTCTAGCATGGGCAGCAGGTCGTCCAGCCTGGACCGTATCTCGTCCAGATGTTCGTGCCCCTTGCGGGTGGCTATCTCATGCACCTCCGGGCGTGGGACACCGCCCGCTTCCATCTCTATCCTGCGCGCGGTATCGGGTCGAGTACGCTGCCCGGTATAGATAGTATCAATAGCATCATTCCACTGGGCAGACCATGGCAGGTCCCTCACCTGTGTATGCTTCACCCCGGTCCGGTCCACATCTATGGCACGGACATGACAGGCTTTCTCACAGGCCCCGCAATAAATACATAAGTCCTTTACCACATCTATCTTCTTATCAGGGGGCACGTACCAGGCATGGGCCGGGCACACATTGAAACAGCCATGGCAGCCCATCGGGTCGCATTCGACAAGGTTCTTTTCTATAAGTTCGATATCCCCTTCAAAAGGTTTCATAATCTCAACAGCATCATAAGGACATACTTCCCTGCACCAGCCGCACCGGGTGCACTTGTTTTCATCTATTGTAAGGGTACCAGATATTAAAGGCACCTCTGCCTCTAGTTTTCCTTTGACCTTGATGGCGCCTTCAGGACAGAAATCCTCACATATCTTACAGTAATCGCATTTGTCCAGATCAACAAGCAGGTCCTGGAAAGGCACAGGGTTGTCAGGTGTCGGCTTACGCTCCACCAGTACGAAAGCAGGACACAAAGGCGCGCATAATCCGCAGAAATTGCACTTGTCCATATCTACTGAGATCTCGCCATGTTGTCCTTCCTTGAATGGCGCCACCTCTTCCTTGGTGGGAATAGTGAGTTCCAGCTTCATGGCTTCTTCAGGACATGCTTTCTCGCATAATAAACAGGGCAGGCACTTCTCGTTTATGACCACTTTTGAGTCCAGCCTGGGATAATCTTCCATCTCCAGTATGTCCTCACCGTCAATGTCCATCTTTAATGCCCTGACCGGACAGAAGGAGGCACACATACCGCAAAAGGTGCATTTTGTCTGGTCGATAATGACCGGAGGTGCATCCATACCTGTGGCTATCTCTAACAGGGGGCCTGCTTCGATGGTCTTTACCGGGCATATCTCGATACATATCCCACAGCCATTGCACCGTTTGTAGTCATAGTCCAGTGTCTTCTTTGAACCATCAGTGGTCTGGGTGTATATGAAATGGGTATCCTGGATATCCATTTCCACGATGACCTCAAGGCCGCCGTCTACGGGGTCTGGTTGGGAGTTTCCTGCCATGTATGGAGTATTAAATAATTTGAAAACTATATATATTTAGTAGTTAATATGGCATTCAGGGACTAGGTAATTCAGTATGACAAATGCTGATGTGGAGAGTAATGATTATGGTCGGCAATTGAGGTGATTTCAAAGGATCCCCCTAACATTGAATGGGTAAATACTAGACGGGATTTACAGGATCCTGTGAGCCACTTTCAGATACTGTCAATCCTGTCCATTAATTCAGGCAATGCGATTCCAAGTTTAACAATATATCTCGAATAGTGATGATACCCACAACAATGTTAAAGAGAAACATTTCAAACCGATAAATCCCTGATAGATTGCACAAGGAGGAATATTCCCAGCGCACCTCCGCCGAACCACATTAAGACCATTATTACCAGACCGACATCTGCTGCTGTGAAAATGGCTGACGCAAACGTAAATATCAATGAAAAGAGGACCAGTTTTTTCAATTTGACCGGGCGGGGCAGGTTGATGGTTTCAGGTATTGTTGCTTTTTTCGACCCATTTACATGCAGGTAAAGGAGCACAAACAGGGCTGCATACATCAACCATATGGTCAATTGCGGCAGCAGTCCCGGTAGTATATCAAGCCGTATGACTAAACTCATTGTCACATATAATAAAATCAATAACGAAAGGATCACTTTGAACTCCTTATGAGAGGGAAGAAGCTGACGCAGGGAATACTCTCTCCCTTTCGTGACTTTCCTCCACATGATAATTAACACAATAAGAAATCCTAAGGTTGAAAATCCTGATAACAGGGAAAGACCCGGAGATGGCGAGTTGCCGCTTTGCAGCATACCTGCCAAAAATGCGAAAAGGGGCACAAAAAGATAGGACCTTCTGGCATTAAGCATCCTTTTAGCTCTATCGGGCAGGCCGTTTACGATCTCGTTCGAGTTGGATAACAAGTTCTCCCCCACAAATAGGGGGATTATAAATGCCCAGAACGGGTGCCAGAAGAGCACAAGTACGACGGATTCCACTGCAGCGACCCCGCCCAATAAGAACAGGGGGTCTCCCCAGCTTGGACTCCATAACACTTTGGTGATATATGCCTCGTACATGCCAAAGATGGTCCCTGCCAAAAAAAGTGTATAGAAGCGGGGCTTGCCGATGTTAAAAACGACGTAGGCCAGCACCAGGATATGAAGGGTATAGAGTGGTATTATCGCTATAATTCCCCAGGAATTGAAATACGGGAACATATCAGAACCTGAGACCACTTCTGCAAAGAAGACTGATAAAGAACCAAGTATGAGCCACGAAAATAATTTGATGGATCTTGAAGGTTGCTGATCCATAGGTGTGTCCATTTCTACCACCCCCGGGCAGCTGCTTCAGTTAATGCCAGTCCTAACAGACGGTCACCTTTTGCAGGAACAGGGGTGGTACCTTCGGGGGGTTGTTCATCCAGGGTTTGGGTAGGGGTGTCTGAAGTGCAGCCACCGGCCAGAATTATGAGAGATATTACTGCAAGTGTATAAAAATACGTACAGCCGTTTTTCATGTATTTTATGTATGACATTGTTTTGTATATAGGCATTGCCTATAGGGGGAAGTGCTCACAGATGATATGGTGTTTATTTCTTCGGGGAGGGGTAGACTATTTACAATTAGTTATATATCCCTGATGATCTGAAGGAGAAGTTGATAGATTGACCCGGAAGAAAATCCCCACATTGAAATAATGGTGTAGGGGCTATTTCTGGGTTTAGAGTTGCACTCATGGTTTCTGTGGGTGCTGGATCTGGTTGGGAAATTTCTTTACAAATAACTTGATTAATAGGGTGAGATTGTCGGAAAAGCCTGATTTCGAATATTTCAGCTTTACTGTCTAAACTTGGTCGGGCGCAGCATAGTGATTTAATTTTAACAATATTTCTGGAAGTTTCAATTGTGGCGCTTTTCAGGTACTTTTCCGACAATCTCCAATTAATGAAAGATTAAGAAAAAAAGATTTTTTTTATATTTCCACTTGAAATGCAGGGTTTGTAATAATAATCATCATAGTTTTACCCTCAAAATAATTAATATA
>JAKRWB010000608.1 GCA_022353185.1 ANME-2 cluster archaeon
AAATAGAATCTGAATTATCCGAAATGAAAGACAAGGTCATGGTTCTGGAATCCTCTACTTCTTACAATTTAACCGATAAGCGAAAGACCTGAATAATATGATGATGCTTTTACTGTGTCATAAAATACTATATCCCATTCTTCAATAATCCGTGTAAATCCGTGCCTGAAAAACTTATTGATATGCGTTATCTTCCCTGTATTTCTCCACCATTCCCCCGCCCTCTATGAACGAGTGCACATCTTCCCTGATACTGTCCTGGAAAATATTATCACTAAGGATAAACACCACCTCCTCCTCATCAGCGAACCCCCTCGGCCAGCCCCAGCGCCTGGGCGATACCCCCGGCCTCGTCCTGTATCTCGTAAGTAATGCGCACGCCCCATTCCGAGCCCGAACCTAACAGCTCAAGGAAATGCCCGGCATGGCCCCGGCCCGATACGATCAAGATGTCTTTCAGGCCTGCATCGATCAAGGTTGCCAGGGGGTAATATATCATCGGTTTGTCGTAGACAGGGAGCAGGTGCTTGTTGGTGACTTTGGTCAGGGGGTAGAGACGGGAGCCGGTGCCGCCTGCGAGGATAATGCCTTTCATGTTTTTTTTTTCCTTTAGATGGGATACTGTGGTTGATAAGATTGAATTTACTGGAGTGGTCTGGTTCACTTTTTTGTATATGATGTGTAGTGATTATTTAATTGTTTTGCAGGGGCCATTTTCCAGAGTGGGGCCCCGGCATGGCTCTAAAAATATAAAATAAAAGTCATGGTATAACTGAACCTGCACCCGCTGCCCGACGGGGAGCCGGGTGCAGCCAGCCGTGGTGGTTTTTGTGGTCTGGGTATGGAGGAAGAGAATGGATGAACATAGTGTCGGGTGAGTGTATCTGCTAGGTATAAGCCGGGAAGTTGTATGCAGTTGTTGTGTTGGTGGAGTGCCGCCATGGCTGTTGAAATATATAATGCATGTAATAATAGGTGTGTTAATTCAGCCACGGATTCATACCGATTTACGCGGATGAGTGATTATTCTGTAAATAATTTCGACAGTACAGCAAAAAAAGAATGATGTTTCCATTATTTGTTATAAAAATATTTCAGATATTGTTCATTTGTTAATTCAGCTTTCGCAATTAATTTCTTTAACAAGCCAATTCCAAGTATTTTATTCTTATGAACCGGTACGGAGAGATGAACTTCACTATTATCTTTTATTAAGATGTAGTGACTACCTTCGATATGGTTCACTTGCCATCCAGCTGCTTTAAAAGCTGATACATGTTTATCTCCACTGGCTCTTGGTAGTTTAGGCATACTCAGCAGCCAAGGTAGTATCTAAAGAAAAATTTACCTTGTTGTGGATTGATGTACCTTTTTTAAGGAAATTATCTTTTGCGTTTTTAAGCCTTGATGCAAGACTTCCTATAATAGCTTCGTTGATGTTGTTCAGTGCTTCTTCCAGCGTATCCCCTTCTGAAAGACATCCTGGAAGCTCAGGACATTCAACCACATATCTGCCTTCATCGTCTATTTCGCATATAATGTTAAATTTCATTTCTCATCATCCAAACAACTATTATATATATTATCTGATTATCGTTTAAATCTCTTCCTGTTCAGGGAGATAAATGAAGGCATATGATATATGTCAAATTAAATTAATCCTTGAAAATCTGTGTCTTAAATAAAAAGCTGATTCACCCCACAAAATTAACTATTCCCGTAGTAATTCCAGTCCAGATCAAAGAATCCTGCCCTCAGTGTTTCATGGAATGCCCAGCCCCCACGCTATTGGTATATTGCCGTGTTCGCATTGATGATCAGGGAGCATCGGCCGGGATCATGTGCTGAGCATGAGCCGGGAAGTAGATGGGGAGGCCGAAGGGTGGCTATGGCTGTTAAACTGCAACACAAACGTTATTCAAACACCTTACACTGCACCCGCTGCCCGAAGGGTGGCCGGGTGCAGCCAGCCGTGTGGGACAATGGTTGCCTGGGTATATCTGCTGGCCATAAGCCGGGAAGTTGTATTCAGTTGTTGTGTCGGTGGAGTGCCGTCATGGCTGTTGAAATATATAAATTAAGAGATATTGCA
>JAKRWB010000609.1 GCA_022353185.1 ANME-2 cluster archaeon
TCCTGAGCCTCTTCCTGTAAAATTTTTGGCTCTGTGGAAACTGAAATGTCAGAATGAACATCTGAGCTTGCCCATACTACCTTTCCATCTATTATGATAAGGCCCATATGGCTGTCGTAAACCGGTAAGCCGTCATAATACTGTCTATAGAAAACGTACCAACTACCATCCTGACCCTGATAGAGCGGCGTATCGTAGTCAGTTTTCACAAGTTTCAGGTCTAAGTTCTTTGTCCTAAATAGCTGGCTATTTTCCGCAATAAAATGTCTGGTAGCTTCTTCAATATTATCGTTGGTTAGCGATGTTATACCAATTTTTTCTTTACCAAGGTCTGCATTAAATCCATATATTCTGGCCGGAGCGCCTGTCGTTGGATTCCAGTCTACATTCCACTTGTCGCTATGAGTTAATTTGAAGTTACTCCACTCCATCATGTTGGACTTTGTTTTTTCTTCATTCAAATTTCCTTTTTCAGCACTTCCCACTGCCCCCAATAATATGTTTGTTCCTATTAACAAACATATCATCAAAGCTACAATTAAATTTCTAGGTCTCATTTCATACCACTCCGATCAAAATTTTAAGATACAAATAACTGTTCTTTCTTTATAATCGTCTCACCAGTCTCGGTAAAATAGATATCCCAAGCCAGCTGACTGCCAACCCTTACTTTCCAAGCTATTTTATTATCAAGTTGGGTTTTATTGATGCTTTTTATGTCATATGCAGAGATGTTGTATGACATTGGTTGACCTGCAACATTATAATATTCAATCTGTGTTCCTACCAAATTTTGCGTGATCCTTTCTTTAATCTGAGTTTCATTAAGTTGAGTCGGTTCAAGGGTGCCTTCTTCTATACATCCTGAGTTGAGTATAAACAAAATAAGAATTGAACTAATAATCGGAAAAATTTTATTTATCATTGGGTTTACCATGCAATACTCCTCTTATGCAATCAATACCTACTTCTTTTTCATAGGCTTCTAATAATTCCGGTAGCCATGAAATATTTCAACGTGCCGTATTTCTCGCTGCTATTTAGCTAACTTTCTATTCCAGGTTCCCGAATTCTTCTTTTATTTTAAGTGACTACGTCTCTCGTTTTTTACTGTGTCACTTATTTGGGCATATCCACTCCACATTTCTAATTAAGCTATTATAATAGATAAAGTTTATCATTACACAATTTTTAACATGGTCAGCATCGCCTTTTTATCCCGTTTGTTGGCATAAAACTGCGTTCCATGGAGTGGAGGGTCAGTGTGGGGCCACACCATTACTATAGAAATATAAAATAAAAGTTATATGTGCATTTGATAAAATTATCGAGGATCACCTGATGAGATAAACAGCGAACTGATACAAACTCTAAACTAATCTCTGCCGCAAGTCACAGCATTTGGAATAATCGCCGCTGCAAACTCATATCAATGAACACACAACCTCCTCTTTTCTCCCCCAACCGCTCGCACAACCATGACCCGATAAACCCGGCGCCGCCTGTTACCACACATTTCATGCATTTTGAATTGGATTTACATTACTTATATCTTGGCATGTTAATCAAAATAATTTGTCCGTATTCGGCACCAGATACGGGTATATATGGTGTGGGAAATGGATGGGGGAGATATGGGGCATGGCTGTTAAAATATATATTATCT
>JAKRWB010000610.1 GCA_022353185.1 ANME-2 cluster archaeon
TGCTGGCAAAGGCAAAAGGAAAGAAGTTATTCGGAATGTTCAGGGTTGCATTAAAGGCAATGGTGAGCAGGGAATAACATAATCCATTGTGAGCTTTGCAGTTTTTGCGCCCGTTCCGGTGAAACAAAAAGGCATTGAACCTTTAATTTGTATGAATATTAAGAATCTCCTTCAAGTTAAATAGTCTTTTCATAGTAATGCCATGTTTTCTTTATCTCCAATGTCTTTTTTTATTGCATTTCTCCTTTATGCATCAATGCATGCCATTAAAGTATTCTCCTTCTTGAAAGCAGTATAATTAGAATTGAAAAGACCACTCCAAAAAATTCAAAACCGGGTACGGAATTTACAGGGCTTGTTTGGATATTATCTGAGACATTAGTATCAGATATAATTACCTGGGATTGTGTAGTATCTACCTTCATGCCTCCGATTTTTACCAGCCAGATATCACTGCCTCCGGACCCATATGATTCCGTAGTTCCTGCAATTATATATCCACCATCTGATGTCAGCTGAACAGACCTGGCCTCATCACTCTTCAATCCCCCTATGGTCTTGCTCCATTCAAGATTACCGTTAGCATCAGTTTTGAATAGCCAGAAATCATTATCTGTATAAAGTATCTGGTCTTTGAAATCAGGATTCTTGGCTGTGTCGATTGTACCTGCTAGTACATATCCTCCATCTGAGGTCTGCACAACAGAATAAACACAATCGAATCCATCCAACCCGAAAGTCTTGTTCCACTGCTCATAGCCATTTGCATCGGTTTTTAAGAGCCAGGCATCAATTCCTGCACCATACGACCCCGTACTACCTGCGAGAATATAGCCACCATCCAATGTATTCTGGACGGAATATACACAGTCGTAACCAGCTCCGCCAAATGTCCTGTTCCACTGTTCAGTTCCATTTAAATCGGTTTTTAAGAGCCAGGCATCACGCCGTCTAGGAATGTCAGGCAACCGAATATCTCCTGCCAGTACATATCCTCCATCCGGGGTCTCCCAGACAGAAGACACTTTACGAACCCCGTTTAATCCAAAGGTTTTGCTCCACTGTTCACTGCCATTTTGGTTGGTCTTCACAAGTCTGGCATCAGCAATACTTGCTCCATATGATTGTCCTGCAAGAATATAACCGCTATCAGAGGTCTGCAGAACAGATGGTGCATACCCCATATCCAAAAAAGATTTTTTCCACAGCTGATTTCCATTCACATCAGTCTTTAACAGCACAGTAGATGCTATATCGTTACTGCCCAAGAAAATATAACCGCCATCACATAAATACGAAAATGAATGAATATACATGATATCT
>JAKRWB010000611.1 GCA_022353185.1 ANME-2 cluster archaeon
AGTCTATAATCGATGGTGTCATCGAGCATGTATCGCCTGGATTACCTATGACCTGGAAGTTAAGATTACCTACAGATCCGGTATAACTAATTGCTATTGCCTTTGTCTGGTCAAAGGTTATCATTGTTATCGAATGGTTATCGCTGCCAAGGGTTGCTATCCAACCAGATAGAGTAACATCAACAGAATCTAGCATAATTACACTTTCATCATAACCTACCTCGAATGTTATTGTTTGTATCGGTCCATTTTCCACATTAACTATTTCAAGGGGTACCGGAACTATACTACCTGTTGCACCACTTGCATCGTTAACACCAAAAGAATCTGCCATAGTTTCATCAGGACAATCATCTACAGTAACATCCGCAGTATCATGATCAGTTCCACCTGCAGAATCTGTCACAGTCAATGTAGCAGTATACGAATCAGCAGTTGTGTATGTATAAGTTGGGTTCTGAACATCGCTGGATGAACCGTCGCCAAATTCCCAGTGATAGGAATATGAAGGTGTTCCTCCACTAGCTGAACCGTAAAAACTGATCGGAACATTATCACAACCTGAATACGGGCCGCCAGCATCGGCTATTGGGAGATTATCCTCACCGTAGATATATATTATACCATCAATATCATCTGGGTGTAAATCCCTCTTTAAGGTTCCCGCACTACCAAACCCATACATCATTTTAGGACTATCAATAGACCCATAGAGGTCAAGTAACAGCAGCCAATGACCAAATTCATGAGTGCCTATGGTCTGCACATCAAAACTTGAGGGTGATCCACTGGTATCCCAGGCATAATAATCATTAAATTCAATTTCATTTTCTAAAATTACCTCGGGATTTGAAACCGAAAAATAGGTCCAGGCATATGCTAAAACACCAATATCACCCATATTTCTCCATATGACTGAATTTTCTCCGTCATAAGCTAAGCTGGTTATTGATGTAGTTCCACCGTAGACGAATTGGAAATTTGCACCTGCATTATTCCATGTATCTACAGCTGCTTGAATAGCTCCTAATTCACCTGTAGTGTCCGCCGTATTTGGATTAACATAGTAAGTCAGTAACATTACTTCCTGTCTTCCACCACCATACGAATAAGTTACGCGAAAATCTGCATCGTTGCTATGACTTCCACCACTTGTAATGACATTGATATTTCCACTTCCGTCTGGCTGATCGTTACTACTGGCCCCACCTGCCACTCTAGCAACGATCTGATTATCATTCCACGATTCTATAGTACCAGGGACAAAATAACTGCCTCCCCGCCAAAATTCCAAATCACCTTCAGTTGAACCAAAATTTGAACCACTAATAGTAACCTGCGTACTATCTGAAGCAGCTTCATATGTAGTCAGATCTGCTGCCATTGCAGGACCAAAATCTGGAGTGATGTCGGTAATAATTGGAGAATCACCATTAATAGTATCTTTAAATATTTCGATCGAATCTAAAAAAACTCCTTCATCTGTAATTGTAGCGTCAGAATAAAATACAAAGGCTATCCAGACCTGAGATTGTCCACAAAGATCTCCAAGTGTATATACATTTGTCAGGTCTAAGAATCCTGTATTCCAACCACCCCAATCACCTGATATAGATTCGGCATAGAAATTCTCACCGTCAATTGAGGCTCCGTAAAATAAACAATCATAATCTGCCTCCGTTTTCGTCCAATGATCAAAATATAGGTCGGCACATAACGCATCGCTAAGATCAAATGGCCCATAAACAATCCAGCTATTTACATCATTTGGATAACCATCACCAGGATATACTCCTGAATCGCCTCCACATGCGCACCAACCACTCCAATCATCAACAGAAGATATATAATTTGTATTACACCAAGTAGGGTCACCATAAAGTGTCCAGTCGTTCGGAAAAGCTCCTTCGAATCCTTCTTCTTTAATGAGCACCCATGAGGGATTCCTAATTAATTGTTCTTCAGAACCATCCTTGTTGTCTTCCGGCAGGATTATAGTCACAGACTCCTTGTCTAATTTTAATTCTTTCACATCTATAGTCGGATTCGTTCCTCCTTTTTTCGTTTCGGGTAAGTATTCCTTAATATCATGGATAAGCTCAGCAACTGATGTCTCTGTTTTTAGTACCTGTCCAGCTTTGTCTGCCATGAACATCCCTTGATTTCCCCCTAAAACAGTAGTATCTTTCAAGAAAAGGATACTTTTTTGACCGACTTCAAAGGTTGGAGCATTTGAAACGATTGCTGAGATATCGCCTACAGTTCCACCAGGGACTTCTACAGTAATTCGATCATTTATGTCTCCTTTAATACAAATCTCTACTGAAATCTCGGCTTTAGTGTAAATCTTTTCATCTTTCCAGTAAGATTCTTGTTGAATAACTTCTCCGAAAACTATGCTATCTGCCTTTACTGCTAAACTTTCCATACTATTGTCAATAACTGTTGCTGAAACATTTGGTACAACTATTAACAGTAATCCTGTCAATATAACCAATTTCCAAACGAATGAATATTTTGCTTTCATTTTCAATTCCCACCCTAATATTTTTCATCTTTTAAAGTTATAATAATAACTAGTTCTCTTGCATTCCTATGTTAGGATTTTTTTAAAAAAATCTAACTTACTTATTCCGTTTTATTAATGATATATAAATCATTCTAAATTATTCCGTGGAAATCCCTGCACAAACAATCTCAGGCAGTTATTCGTTTCATTTGTCTCTGCAATTTTATTGTCCCCATCAGCACAAAAATATATATCAAATCCGGTAAGTGGATACCCCACTAAACGGTATTATCTCGTCCCCGCCAACGATCATTAAGTAATCTGGATCGGTTTCATCAGAGCGCTCTTTGATGAGATCATCGATGTTGTTAGCGGCCTGGTTTGCAGTATTTTCATTTGTGTATTCAACATTTTGATCCCAGTTCTCCAGGGTATTATCGTGGTGATCCACATAATAGACGATACAGCTTTTTTCTCTCCATCGATGACTATCAGATATCTCGTATAAGTACCAAAGAAGCGATCTTACCTCAACATTATCGTAATTATCGTACAGTAGAAACCTGTTTGTAACAATGATCGCCTCAATATTATCAACTATGCTGAGGAATTGTCTGTCAATACTGCATGCAAGGTCTTCTACTTTTACTTCGCCATCTACGCCGTAGATTGTTTTAATTATAGTATCCGGAATTTCGAACCTCCACACCACCTGTTTGCTTTCACCTGGCGCAAGGTTAATGCTAACCGTATATTCGTCCCCGTCAGCTTCGTTATGTTCTGCGATCTCGCTGAGATCTGCGAAGTCGGCTCTGGAGAAACATGTTTCTAAATTAAGGGAGTGAACCTTGATCGTAACATCTATGTCCTGTGAAGAGCCCTCATTATTTCTTATGGTAGCTACAATATCTACTTTATCACCCGGTGTCTTGTTCACTATTATATATCCCTGTGCATCTTCGATAAAGAGTGAAATATCTATATCCCACTCGCCCGGGATGGGCTTAGCCATATAAATATCCAAGCCACGCATATATACTATGTTGTATATCAATGCCGGGAAAACATAATCCTGGACCAGTATATACTGGTGTCTCCCCTCCGGTGGACAGATCGTATATGTAGATGCCTCCGCCTTTGTTCCATACAATTTTGTCCCCGTAAATAACAGGTGTTTTTTCAGAAGTTTCCGGATCTATGCTGACAGGCGTTTCTACTCCAGTTGATAGATCATACATATAAATATCATCGTATTCATGCTCAATAAAATCCGACGGTTTATTCCTGCCGCCCCTCCATACTATTATATCCTCATAAATATCAGGGAAGCTCTGGTATGATGTATCTGTAGTTATCTGCAGCTCAGTGTCTGTTGACAGATTGTACATATAGATATCCTCATTACCATTTCTCCAGTCTGCCCAGACTATTCTGTCCTCGAAAATGTTGATAAAACCGTTACCTCCCAGCCAGGGGCAGTATATCGGATGTAAATGTATGCATATGGGTGTTTCAGTATCTGTGGAAAGGTCATACATGTATACATCAGGATGATCAAAAGAATCTGCAGCATTCCTGGAATCCAGCCATACTATTCTATCGCTAAAAATAGCTGGAGACAGCTGTCTTGCCGGGTCTGTGCATATTGATGTTTCTGTCCCGGTCGATAAGTCATATATGTAGATGTCATCGTTTCCATTCCTGTCATCCACATACACTATTTTATTACCGTAAATCGCAGGATAAGATTGATTATGTGTATCTGTGGTTATTTGTGTCTCAATGCCAGTTGAAAGATCAAACATGTAGATATCATAATTATACCACCCGTTTCTACTATCCATCCAGACTATCTTATCATTATAAATAGCCGGAGCGTATTGTGACTCAGGATTAATACAGACAGGGGTCTCCTGGTATTGTGCAGACGTAACCATCGAAATAGATAATAATATTATCCCTCCTATCGTTATTGCTAATTCCTTTCCCATTTATTTCACTCCCTTCCTTTTCACCTGGTTTTCATATATATAAAGGCTATATATAGAATTGTTATGACAGGTTTTAATATATATATTTTTTTGGTCCGTTTGCTTTGTCTGGACTTTTACGAGACCTTCAACTTAACACTTCTTTTGAATCTTTCATCCAATTTCTGAATCCAGCAAATGCTTTTATCCAACGTTCGATACTTTCTCTTGTGTACTTTTCGATAAAATCATTCCCAAATCACCAAAACCTCCGTTCAATATCGACAAAAAGGTGCTCAACAACACTTCTTAAAAGATTAT
>JAKRWB010000612.1 GCA_022353185.1 ANME-2 cluster archaeon
GGTCAGAGAATTTGAGACCAAATTTGCTGAGTATATAGGTGTGGAACATGCCGTTGCAGTGAACTCAGGTACTTCTGCACTTTTTGCAGCACTGCTTGCGCATAACATCGGCAATGGCGATGAAGTTATCACAACATCTTTTAGTTTTATTGCCACTGCAAACTCCATATTATTTACCGGAGCAAAGCCTGTGTTTGCCGATATTGAATATGATACATTCAATATCGACACAGACGATATCATGAATAAGATCACTCCGAAAACCAGGGGCTTAATGCCGGTACACCTGTACGGGCATCCTGCTGAAATGAAGACTATAATGGAAATTGCACAGGACTATGACCTGATCGTTATCGAGGATGCGTGCCAGGCTCATGGTGCAACGTATAGTAATAATAAAGCCGGATCATTCGGGACCGGAGCTTTTAGTTTCTATCCTACAAAAAATATGACCACCAGCGAGGGGGGAATGATCACCACCGATGACAGCAAGGTAGCAGAACGTGCAAGGATGATACGGTCTCATGGATCAAAACAGCGTTACCTTCATGAGATGATGGGGTATAACCTGCGCATGACTGACATTTCAGCTGCAATAGGGCTTGTACAGCTTGGAAAACTTGATGGTTTTACACAGATGCGCCAGTGGAATGCTAAGATATTGTCTGCTGGTCTTAGAAATGTGGATGGGATTACCATTCCTGCGATACGGGGTGGATGCAGCCATGTTTTCCACCAGTATACAATAAGGGCAGAAAATCGTGATGAACTCTCAGCAATGTTGAATGAGGGTGGTATCGGAACAGGAACCTATTACCCGATACCGATACACCAACAACCGGTATACAGGGAATTAGGTTATGACGATAATTTACCGGAATGTGAAATAGCGGCACTTGAGACACTATCAATTCCGGTGCATCCGGCTGTTTCAAAGGATGAATTAACGATGATAATTGAGGGTATTAAGAATGCGGTCTGAACAGATGATCAGGGCCGGAGTGATAGGTGTGGGTGCCATGGGGCAGCACCATGTCAGGATATATAGTGAGATGGAGAATGTTGAACTGGTGGGCATATCTGACGTTGCCGGGGACAGGGTAAGGGAACTGTCAGCACAATATGATACAACGGGTTATACCGATCATAATGAGCTGCTTTTGCAGGGACTTGATGCAGTAAGCATTGTGGTGCCTACTACATTGCATATGCTGGTCGGTCTTGATGTCATCAGCTCGGGTGCAAACCTGCTGGTTGAAAAACCCATTGCAGACACCCTGGAAAATGCTGAGACGCTGACAAGGGCCGCCCGGGCCGCTGGAGTGAAATTGCTGGTGGGACATATTGAAAGGTTTAATCCGGCAGTTACCAGATTAAAAGAGATCATTGATTCAGGACTGCTGGGAAAGATCGTGTCGATCTCAGCACGCAGGGTCGGGCCATACAATCCAAGGATCAGGGATGTGGGTGTGATACTGGATATAGGGGTGCATGATATTGATGTGATCTCTTACCTGTATGGTAAAAAGGTAAATGAGGTATATGCTATTGCTGGTGCTGATATCCATTCTTTTGAAGACCATGCTGCTATTATATTGCGTTATGGCCACGAGTTCTCAGGGATAGTGGAGACAAACTGGCTTACCCCTCATAAAGTAAGGAAACTGACCGTGATCGGGGTGGAGGGGATGGCATATCTTGATTATATTGACCAGACCGTGGAACTGCATGACGGGGAATGGATAAGGAAAGCCAAAGTAGAAACGGGTGAACCCCTGAAACGTGAACTTGATAATTTCATTAATACCATACGAAACAATGGTGAACCCAGTCCTTCGGGTGAGGACGGGATACATGCTCTTAAGGTGGCCATGGCTGCTATCGAATCATATAATGAAGGCAAATCTGTGAGAATTTAACTGGAATCGTATGAACATGAACAATAATCTAACAGATCTACTGGAAAAAAAGGGTCCCATCAGGAACATAGGTGTTATCGGGATGGGATATGTGGGCATACCGGCAGCAGCGTTATTTGCTGATTCGGATGCTTTTGATCTTGTATGGGGTT
>JAKRWB010000613.1 GCA_022353185.1 ANME-2 cluster archaeon
ATACTGAAATATCATATTCTTGTCGATGTCGAAGTAATCATAATTGCCATTCACATCGTTTGTAAATTTATAGCCGTCATAAATATCTATGCCAAATAGGTTTTCAGATGAATCTATAGGTACATAAGCGATATTACGGTCATTGATATCAAATGGATGACTAATTTTTTCGGTTGCTGTTGGTTCACTTATATGTGTAGGTTCTTGTGTTGGTTCAGCTTTTGGTGTGGAGTCTGGTGTAGGGCTCTCCACTGACCCGCCGCCCGTGTCGGTGCAGCCTGCCGATAGCAGCGCCAGGATGATGATAGCGGTAGTCAGTACAATCAACTTGTTTAAAGGCATGATTTTTTTCAGTGTGTTAACAATATTTAAGATTGTTGTTTCACAACCACAACCCATAAATAACCGGACTTACAAGATTATCTTCATGAACCGGTTTATTAATAGAAAAACAGAACTTGATTTTCTTGAGAAAAAATACGACTCACAAGGCTCTCAATTAATAATCCTTTATGGTAGAAGGCGGGTTGGAAAAACCGAATTGATAAAGCAGTTCTGCAGGGGCAAGGACTCCATTTATTTCCTTGGTGACAAAAGGGGGACATTGCTAAACCTTGAACGGTTCGCCGAAAAAGCCGCCGAACATTTCGATGATGTTGTTCCGCGCGTTGAAAGTTTCTACGACCTTTCAAAATATCTCCTTCGCAACACATCAGAAAAAAAATACATCATTGTAATAGATGAATTCTCATACCTCATAGAACGGGATGACACAATACCTTCCGTTTTTCAGGTAATATGGGATGAATCTCTCAAAGATAAAGACATAATGCTAATCCTTTGTGGCTCATCAATTTCAATGATGGTAGAAGGAACACTCACACAAAAATCACCACTCTATGGAAGGCGGACAGGGCAATGGATGCTTGAACCGTTAAAAGCTCATCATGTGCCTAAGTTCCATGACGGTATCGATATTATAAAAGGTATTGAGTTTTACAGCATTCTTGGCGGAGTTCCGCTATACATTCTTGAGTTCGACCCTGAAAAAGACGCATTCGAGAACATAAATGAACATATCCTAACAAAAGGTGAGTTCCTGCATGAAGAAGTGGAGACATTATTGAAAGAGGAGTTGAGAGAGTATTATCTTTACATCTCCATATTCGAAGCAATCGCAAAGGGCAGGACACGCCTTGTTGAAATCTCGGATTATTCAAAGATACCACAAAAAGACCTTCCGAAATATGTAGGAACCCTGATGAAACTTGAACTCATAGGCAAAGAATACCCTGTGACTGAAAAAATTGGAAGCAAGAAGACAAGATACTACATAAAAGACAATTTCTTCAGATTCTATTTCAGGTATGTCCACCCTAACAAGAGCGATATCGAATCCGGTAATAGTGATAAGGTAATTAAAATAATTGAAAGGGATTTCGATACATTTGTTGGTGCCGAGTTTGAAAATGTCGTTAAAGACCTGTTCAAAAGTCCTGATGTCAATGTGAAGTTACCCTTTTCATTTAACAGGATTGGCAGGCAATGGGGAAAAATTAAAGATGCTCCAAAAGGGAAAAACACGTATGAGATAGATATAGTTGCCTTAAATGATGGTGCGAAGGTTATCGCTTTTGTAGAATGTAAATGGAAGAGTCTAAGTGAAAATGACGCACTTGGTATCCTGAACGACCTAATGGCGAAATCAGATTTTGTCCAGTGGAACAACGAGGAACGAACAGAATATTTTGGGCTTGTTGCTAAAAGGATAGATGGAAAAGAGTCGCTCAGGGAAAAAGGTTTTGTTGTTTTTGATCTGGATGATTTTTGAGAAACAATGATACTCCAGCACGACCACACCGCAGGGACAAGCGGAGCGAGGACCGGAGTGTGCGGTGGTGCGGCGTTTGGGAGGAGTACTTCTGCGAAGAGAACGGAGCGCAGCGGAGTTTGATGAGCAGGTGTACGACGTCAATTCTATAATGCAACATTAAAAAAGCGCAAAGGCATGGAGCTGCCTATAAATACGATTGTTATGCTTGTTGTGCTTTTGGTGCTTGTTGTTGTCATGCGTGATCGGTTAAGTGATGAATCGTGATGAATTACTGATATTTTAGTAAATTATTGACTAAAAACATGATTTGATATTTGGGGCTA
>JAKRWB010000614.1 GCA_022353185.1 ANME-2 cluster archaeon
TTGCTGAAATCATTTTACTATATTTTTATTCATTTTAACGTATTAGTAATTTGTCAAATTGTGTGAATGAGATTGGTTACTAGCCTATCGCAGTATGGTATGTATTTCATGTACTAATATATATCATGTAGGTAGAGTCTGGAAATCGCTTCTAATAATCATCCAATAAACCTAAAAACCTACCCCAGCACCTTCTCAAACAACCACCCGAAATCCTGCGGCCTATTCAAAAAATCCAGCTTCCCAATATCCCGCACCAGCCCGTACATCTCCTTACCCCTGACCAGCCCCACTTCATTGAAACTCCCGGGTTCGACCTCCCTGACTTCGGGCACGTCACCGTAATTGGGGTTCACCAAAAGACCGTCCTCTGTGAAATAGTAGGCCGCCCCATGCAGTTCGACGTAAGGTTCATAGACCGAAGTAAAATCCCTGGATATCCAGTTTGCCATCTTCAATTCCTTATTGCAGGCATTGATGGTCACATGCCCGTAGTCCGGGGGTATGATTACCTTGTCCCCGGCCGATGCCCTTATAATAACCACATCAACTATGGCCCCACCTTCCTGCTTTTGCAGCAGGTAGTGACATTCCCCGCTCAGCACCTCATACACTTCAGGATATGAATGATCGGTCCCAATTGCCGGAGGATGGTAATGTCCCATGGTTTTGACATACTCCCTGCCGATCATGGCCGGCGGAATAACAGTTATATCATAACGCAGTTCGTGTTCCAATATGGTCTCGCGGTCGCTACGGCTCAGTGCCAGGTCCCGGTACATGTAATAGAGTTCACGGTCGCCAGCTTCAAGGATATCAGCATCAATCAGAACATCAGCTATGTCTGACAACATGCGTATATTTGGTTCATACGTCCTGCTTCCGTACGTAAGTATCCTATCCATGTCTTATCCTAATACTGGAATGTACAGGATATTATATATTGTATTCGAATCGCCCGGCATTGTTTCAAAAATCAGTTATTTTGTTGACACCGACTTTAGGTAAAATCTGTGTTAATCCATGTCAATCTGTGTCTGAAAATATAAAAAGACACGGATTTCACTGATTTACACGGATTTGTGGTCGCATCGCCCAAAAAATATAAACACAGCAGTTCAGGAATGCCCGCCGCCCGACTGCAGTAACCTGACAACACGCCCCACCTCGCCCGGATAGAACGACAGCACTGTACCCACAGTTATCAATATTGTAGCCACCCAGAACACGCTCAGGTGAAGGTCACTTGTGCGAAAGCTCACGAAATCCAGCACAAATATCACAGTTCCCAGATGCAGCATGGATGAGCCGGTCTGCACAAAATAGCCTTCCCGCTCGTAGGTCAGTCCGCCCCGCCCAAGCATGGTCAAAACCATGACCACCGTCTGTACCACTATGGAAACGGCAAGCAGGAATGCCAGGCTGGTGCCAATATCGGTCAACAATGCAATCAAAATAGTAACAACCAGTATGCCGATTCCAGATGCCAGGAGCGACTGACGGGGGACTATCCGCTTGGGTATGCACAGTCCCAGTGCCACCAGCAGCAGCACAACGAACGGGTAGATATACTGGTTCATGCTGTCGATATAATCCCCATACATGGACGTTTCGGTCCAGTGGGGCATGGTCTCGGTGGTGTATGTATAATAGCCGATACCGTACAGGCACACCAGCCCGATTATCGCCAGCACCGCTGAAGTGAGGACCATCAGGTAGAAATCATAGGTATTTGGTTTCATTTTCAGCGTCATCCTTTACTCTCTCCTTATTGTGATATAGCATGAATACCGGGTGCGATGTATGTCAGCAGGTAGGTGAACACCAGCGACAGGAAGCAGATGATGCCCAGTATGGCAGTGGCCCGCCACATGTTGCGCCGTTTTAAATAAATCCGGCTGTGCAGGTAAGCACTATACAGTACCCACATCATGATACTGCCGTTTATCTTCGGGTCCCACCACCATTCCTTTCCATCCCATGCCACTACAGCCCAGGGGTAGCCTATAAGCATGCCCACGGTCAGCAGCAGGTACCCGACCTTGGCATGGTTATATGAGATGCGGTCAAATATTTTTTCGCGGCGGAAAAGCATGAACACACAGCCCACAAAGGTGACAACCAGGGATGCATAGGCGATAAAAAGCATGGGTGGATGGGTCCACATGTACTCTGAATTGTAGAAATATATGATGCGGAAATACAACTGGTACAGGGCTCCATACAGAATGTTGGGGTCGCCTGCACCAGCGGCCTGGTACCAGCCTGTTATCTCGGAATGCAGGCCAGGTAGAGGTTCCTTAAATGGATTTACCATGTAACTGAGCACCATAAAGATTGAAAGCATGATGTTCAGGCTTGATGAGAACAGCGCGGTCATTTTGGTTCTGGAAAAATCGTAACGAAAATTGGTAATGGTCAGGAATATGGATAAACACAGGGTCCAGAAATATATTTTCTCTGTTTCTATCCAGAGAGGCACGGCAAATCTCAGTGAAGTTGCACTGACACCCATATTAGCAGCCATATAATTCGTCAATTCAGGCGGATATACCAGTTCAATTGTCTGGTAGATGCGCAGGTGGAACCATGCTATGATTATGAATCCGATGACCAGCAGCACCGTACTTATTTTCCTCAGTTGGCCTGAAAGCTGGTATGTTCGCATATCACTGGACAATATATGATAAATTGATACAATACCTAATGCCAGTGCCATAATAAAAATAAACGTGATTATTGGCTGACCTAATGTGGTAACAGATTCACGGGCTGCGAGATATTCCTGATAAGACACCTTTTGTTGTATAATTTTAATACAATAAAAGGGGTTCTTAATCCGCAACATTTATTATTTATGCACTATAACATAATGTTATGTTGCATAATGTTGATTTCGTGGACCGTAACGCTGAGCTTGCCTTTCTCGAAGATGCGTATAGTACAGACAAAAGCCAGATGATTGTTGTGTACGGAAGACGGCGTGTCGGTAAAACGTGCCTACTGCAGAAGTTTATCAAAAATAAAAAGCATATATATTTCCTCTGCACCAAAGGTAATGAGACCGAGCAAATACGTATCCTTTCAGGATTTATTGCTGAGAGCATGGATGATGCGGCTCTGGCACTATCCCCTTTTTCTGATTGGGATTCTCTGTTCCGGTACTTGCATAAAAAGATTGGTCATGAACATTTTGTGCTTGTGATTGACGAATTTCCCTCCCTCATAAATGCAAATTCAGCAGTCACCTCCATATTCCAAAAATACTGGGACGAGTATCTTTTAGGAAC
>JAKRWB010000615.1 GCA_022353185.1 ANME-2 cluster archaeon
TAATGTCTATGAACAATCCTGGCCCAATACTGCAAGTGGCCCTTGACCTGCTCGAACTGGACCGAGCCGTCCAGATAGCCAGCGAAGCCATAGAGGGCGGTGCGGACTGGATAGAGGCCGGCACCCCCCTTATCAAGAGCGAGGGCATGAATGCCCTCAGGGCACTGAAAAGTAATTTTCCAAACCGGACCATCCTGGCCGATATGAAGACCATGGACACCGGCGCCCTTGAAGTGGAGATGGCAGCCAAATCCGGTGCCGATATAGTCATCCTGCTGGGAAGTGCCGATGATTCTACCATAGCAGATGCACGGAGGTCTGCAGATAAGTACGGTGCCAGGCTCATGTGCGACCTCATCTCTGTGGTCAATCCTATCGAGCGGGCCATGGAACTGGAAGCACTGGGTGTAGACATGATCAATATCCATGTAGGCATCGATATGCAGATGATGGGGCAGGACCCAATTGAACTGCTCAGGGAAATGAGGGACAAGATACACAGTCCCATTGCAGTAGCAGGCGGTCTGGATGCAGGGTCTGCCGGCCAGGCTGTGTTGGCAGGTGCGGATATTGTGATTGTGGGCGGCAATATTACTCGCTCATCCAACGTGACCACTTCAGCACGCGAGATACGGCAGGCCATGGATTCGCCATCATCCGCCCAAGTGGAGAAACCTGATTTTGAAGCCGAGACCAGGTGGTTGCTAACCGGGGTATCCACTCCCAATATCAGCGATGCCATGCACCGTAAAGGTGCCATGCACGGTCTAATCCCAATAAACCCCGGCTTGAAGATGGTGGGACCAGCCGTTACCGTGCAGACCTTTGAAGGGGACTGGGCCAAGACCGTGGAAGCCATTGACGTGGCAGAGCCCGGTGACGTGATCGTGATTTATAACGGCGGTAGCGACCAGGTCGCTCCATGGGGCGAACTGGCCACTTTAAGTTGCATGAACCGTGGGATTGCCGGGATGGTTATTGACGGTGCGGTGCGGGATGTAGATGATATCAGGAAACTGAAGTTCCCAATCTTTGCCAGGGCAATTGTGCCCAATGCAGGTGAGCCAAAAGGTTTTGGCGAGATAAATGCCGAGATACAGTGTGCTGGCCAGACCGTGCGTCCCGGCGACTATATAGTGGGCGACGACAACGGCGTAGTGGTAGTACCCAGGGAGCGTGCCTATGAACTGGCCCGCCGTGGCGTGGAAGTGGAAAAGAACGAGAGCCGTATCAGGGATGAAATAATCAAAGGTTCCACTCTCTCTAAGGTCATGCAACTGGAAAAGTGGGAAAAGAAATGATTTCTCCACATCCTGCATGATTGCTGTTCAAACTATTCCGCCACTCAAGATCATATATATCATTAATAGAGCCAGCAGTGCTATCAGACTCTTCAACATCAATTCTTTGTTATCCTTGGCTTTGTAAGGCATTACTGAAACCCCCAAAGGTTATTCCAGAATAAAATATGTCATTATTGAATATTAATAATTATTGGTCAGAACACTTTGCTAATTTATCCTGGCATCCACTACTATATGCCAAACCCCGGGTGCATATTTCTTGACCCTGTGCCATTGAAGTATCTCAGCCTTGCGCCCCTGCCTCTTCGCTTCGGTCCTTATGCGTTCCACAGGCCTGTCAGGCATCAATATTTCGGGCACGGTCTCGTGGTAGTGCAGCACACCGCCTGGTTTAAGGGCTCCAATACCATATGGCAGGTAATGGTGCGTACTCCCCACATAACCCATAACCACACGGTCTGCCACTGCTACAGGTGTCTTTTCGGCACAATCGCCCAGTATCGGTTCTACAATATCTTCCACGCGGTTCAACCTGGTATTCTCAATAAGGTAATGATGTGATTCAGGGTTCAGTTCAATGGCAATAATTCTAGCGGGTCTGGCATGTGCTGCCATGTGTATGGTGAAATATCCGATACCTGCGAACATATCAACCACCACCTCACCACTACCCAGTTTCCCCATCCTCATCCTCTCATTGAGGTTTCCCTTGCTGAACATGACCTTTGTGACATCCAGTTTGAACCTGCACCCGTTCTCAGTATGTACGGCCAGGGCAGGATTATCCATACCATCCCGTGCGGCAATAAGTTCGCGAGAGGGGCGCCGTAGTTCTCCCACAATGCCCCCGTCAAGATACACGCTCTTGCAATAAGGGTACATTGTAAGCAGTGCATCACCTAAGGTTGACCTGACCGGATACAGGTCAGGGTGCAGTGAGACGATAACTACATCACCAAGAATCTGCCATCCCCGTGGCAGCAAATCCATTTCATCCCCACCCAAATACTGTTTCATCAGATCTCTAAAAACGGGTTCGTTTTCATAATATTCAGGATTTTCCTGCCTTATGCCAGGGAATTGGGCAAATTCAGGCGGGACACTACCAGTAACAGGAATCTCCAGGTCGTTCCCCCTTACTTTCAGTTTGCGCCTGGAATCCATGTAACCCGCTTCTAGCAGTTGTTTCCTGAGGGTTTCAGCCCGTTCTTTTGGTACCAGTAACGCTTTCATTTTTCTCATATCCTGTTATGAGGGCAATATGAAAATACTGTCCTCCATGAGAATTACCCTGACGTCTTCACCGCCCGTACCCCTGAAGTGTGCAGGTTTTATTATTGTCACCTGTTTGAACGTAGAGGGATGCATTACCTGCACCGTATCAGGTTCCACCGAGACCACAACTGCATTCTCAGCTTCGTCCACATCAGCCACCTTATTTGCGTCTTTCAATCTATCAGTGTGCTCAGAAAAATCCAGACCCGATTCCAGGAATATCCCGGTTGTCATTTTTGCAGAACGGTTGACCAGTACCGTATCCTCCCCTACCTTGATTATGTCGCCGGGTACTAACCTTGGCAGCCTGAGACTGTATGTTATCCTGTAGATGTCCTTGCCATCCTTCTTACCTGACAATGAAGGGGATTCCGAATACCTGCATCCGAACCGTTCAACTGCTGTGCGAACAGCCTGTCGTGCAGTACTGTTGGAACCAAGGTATATGTCCGTCCCCTCTGGCAGTTCCTGGGCATTGGTAATAAATGCCAGCCTGTCCCCTCGCTGGGACTGCCGCACAACCACTTCATCTACCAGTTCTACCATCTGCTGCTGCTCATGTTTATCTGGGAAACGGCCCTCTGCCCGTATCTGGACCACTGCCTCGTAGTACCCGCCTGCCATACGGCTGCAGGTATCGCAGGTCTCCTTTGAGATACGCACTTCAGTATTAAGACGCGACTCTGCTCTAACACCTTTAATGTCGGCTGTGATCGTGATGTGTGCCCGATAGATGGCTGGATTGCTGTTGGTAAGAGCTATTGACGTGCTTACATCACTGGCTTGAGAGTCAATATTCAGTGCCTGTTCGATGACACCATGTATCAAATCTTCCATTTCAAGGTTCTGCTCTTTCCAGTGCTTACCTTTTTTCACAGCCCCGCACATTGGACAGATATTAGTACGAACAACCAGTGGAATGCTGGCCAGGGTAATGGTCTTAAGGAAACAGTCCTTGCATCGGCCGTCAATCTGGTGTTCAGTGGGACGGCCACATACGGGACATGGCACATTATTCATGGTGTTAATCATGTTGTGGTTTGTTATTATGGGTTTCGATTGTATCGATGCTTGGATGAGTTCACATTGCAATAAATTGGTTTTACAATTCTGATTAATTAGAAATTTTTATAACTCATAGCCACATACTGCACCCATATATTACCACATGTTTCCCTTATCAGGGACGGAGGCAGTACATGTTCAAGGCAATTATAGAATCTGAAAAACTAAAAGAAACCATCGAAGCCGTTTCAAGTATTGTTGATGAAGCTAAACTCAATCTGACTCCGGATGGCCTGACCATACGGGCTGTGGACCCTGCAAACGTGGCAATGGTATCCCTTACCATGAAATCCAGCGCCTTCGAGGAATTCACTGCTACAGACGGTGAACTGGGTGTGGACTTGAACCGGCTCAGTGATATATTGAGTATGGCAGAAAAGGCAGAGACAGTAGAACTTGAACTGGATGAAGAATCCCACAAACTGGTGATACGGATGAGCGGTCTGACATATAAAATCGCACTGCTTGACCCTGCATCCATACGCAAGGAACCAAAAATACCACAACTGGAACTTCCAGCCTCTATCATATTATCAGGCAGTGACATGAAACGTGCTGTTAAGGCTGCAGAGAAAGTATCAGACCATATAACCATGGGAGTGGAAGGTGAGACGTTCTATCTTGAAGCAGAAGGTGATTCGGACCGGATGCGTCTTGATATGCTCAAGGACCAGCTTATCGGTATGAAGTCAGGAGATGCGCACTCCCTGTTCTCGCTTGATTACCTGTCAGATATGGTAAAATCAGCAGGCAAGGCCAACGAGGTCACATTGGAACTTGGCAAGGACTTTCCGGTCAAGATCAATTTCAAGATCGCAGGTGGCAGCGGTGATGTGAATTACCTGCTTGCTCCCAGGATAGAGTCGGACTAATTAATAATATACATAATGGATGTAGCAAAACTATCTTCTTATCCATTTTTAACCCAGGCAGCAGCACATGTTGCACAGATGGACTCGTCCATAGATGATATTATTACATCCAAAGCTTACGGTATGCCCAGGAGTCGTGCCAGTTCAAGAGTTATTCAATCCATATTAGGGGCGATTGAGAAGGATGACACCAAACCCGATGTTGCCGAACTGCTCTCCTACCCTATTGCCCGGATACTGGTCTCCTGTATAGACGATGCTTTTTTGACACGGCGTTATGCTCTTGCAGAGGCAAAGTTTGCCAATACCAGGATGCAAAAAGAGAACGATTACGGGACATTGCAGGAGATTGGCGCGGATTTTAACATTAATGCCAGTATTTCTGACAAAGGGTTCCAGATACATTTCACCGATTATATCAGGGGCGCTGCAGGAATGCGGGCACTTAACTGGAAACTGGTAAATCGCAGGCTTAAATCGGGTTTTGTCAACATCACAAAGGAAGAATATGCACGCCTGCTGCAGGAAGGTATCAGGGTGCGCATTTTCAACTCCCTGCCCCTCGCCGTGCCTGAAAATTTCTGCCATGCCCTTGAAGAATATATTGTTGAGATTAAGACCTGCCTGGAACATAGCAAGAAAGAGTTGGGTGAGGAGGGCTTCGGTGAGATGGAGCCGGGAAGTTTCCCGCCGTGCATTAAACATCTATTGGCAAGTGCCCAGGGCGGTGTAAATCTTGCACATTCAGCCAGATTTGCGCTGACTTCATTTTTGCTTAATATTGAACTTTCAGTGGAACAGATTATCCAGTTATTTGGTGTATCGCCTGATTTCAATGAAGAAATGACACGGTATCAGGTGGAACATATTGCAGGTGGTACTGGTACATCTTATAAACCACCGTCATGTTCCACCATGATCACATATGGCAATTGTATGGGCAAGGATGTCTTGTGCAGGGAGATAGGTCACCCGCTGAACTATTACAGGAAAAAGAAACAGATGGTAGCCAGTGAGACCGAAAGCATAGCTGTCGGAGAGCAATCAGCATCTTCAAATGAACAATCCGTACCTTCGAAAGAACCATCATCTTCAAATAAATAACCCATATCTTTGAATGGACACAATACCAAAATCCAGTTATATTGTGAATATATCAGATTCGGGTGTGACTACAAATCTGTGTAAATCAGTGAAATCAGTGTCTTTTTTATTT
>JAKRWB010000051.1 GCA_022353185.1 ANME-2 cluster archaeon
AGAATATTGAAACAATATATTATGATGAAGTGCCAGAACTGCGGCCATTCAGTCAAGAGTTCGGTGGACACTGTAAGAACAAGATGCTCGAAGTGTGGCAAATCTAAATTCATTCAGGTTAATGCAATTGAAGATTTAGTCATTTCTGATGTTGAATTGTTGGAAAAGAGGGTCAATGCCCTTGAGAATCTCATAAAGAACAATATTCAATCGTCCAGTGTTGCTGAACCCACACGCATCCACACACCAAAACCAGAATTAAAAACTGAAGTGATGCTGGAGCCTAAATCTACATCCCCACCTTACATCACATCCCAGGAATCTACTCCAGGTATTGAAGTGGACCCTGGATCAGAATCAGTGATTAGGATTAAAGTGAGAGGAAAGTATGATGAAGAAATTGTTGAGGAATTCAAACTTCTAAAGACGAGAATGGATACTCTGGAGAGGCAAAATAACGACCTGAATGAAATGATTATGTCGAATAATAAGCGATACGAATCTTTAGCGACTGAAATTTCTAACGCAATAACGAATCACGCCAGGTGGATTGAAAATTTCAGGAAATTGTTAACGATACTCAATGGTCAATACGATAAGAAAAATCGAGTAATAAATCTATCCCATAAAGATGATAACTTCTGGATTCCTTGGAACATAGCTCTGAAAGGTGAAATAATTCATGATATTTCCGAAGTATAATAATGAATCTGGAGATGGTGTCAACGGCTTTTGTGGAAGGGGGTAATTTACATTTAGGCCATATGACCTCCTCTTCACAACACCTATACAAGTTGTTCCTATATTAGTCCCATCATCGGAAAAAATAAATATATTTCTTAGTGAATGATAATGTTTATATGGTCTGTTAATAATCATTCCGCATGATAAAGCGGGAACAAGTGCTTGAATTCCTTCGATTAAAACAAGAATTAAATGGTGGATATGCTGGGACGGGTTATGGCTATGCATAAACATGTTTATGTGGACAAATTGAATGTCAGAAAGATGGTTGATGATTTTGGTTATCTGATTCTGAAGAATGTTTATAAAATGGCTTTTCCGATTGATGATATTTGTAATGCTGTGGAACGATCAAATAAATTGAAGAAAAAAGCAAGAATCGTGGAAGGCAGCAGGACAAGAGTAGAACCGGATGAAGCTGAATTGCAGTTGAAATCGGGGGAACTGATACTTTGTATTGTTGGATTGTATCATCTTTTGAAAGGATGGAAAGGTCACGGCAGTCCGATTAATTTATCAGATGTCAGGTTGATTAGACCTGCATGAAAATATTAATATATTTATTTTTTCCGA
>JAKRWB010000616.1 GCA_022353185.1 ANME-2 cluster archaeon
AAATTTTGTATGTAACCTTGTGTAATTTATTTCGGTACAGTTCCAAAATCCAGTTATTCCAACAAATATGTCAGATGCATATGTGGTTTGATTATTCATTGTAAGATATTTATCAGAACGTTGTGAGGGGGGCATTTTTGCGGTGTCGGGGTAATATTGCACCGGTTGAGAATATGTGCTGGCCATGAGCCGGGAAGTAGATGGGGAGGCCGAAGGGTGGTCGGGTGCAGCCAGCCGTAGAGGATAATGGTTGCCTGGGTTTTAAGATTTGATGGCTATAAGCCAGGATGTGGAGGAGAGGATGAGGGGCGGCAATGGTTTACTTTTGAGTGTTTTTCAGGCACCAGCAAGTTCTTTTTCAACTAATTTGCTAGCAAGATGATCCGCAGAAACACCTTTTTTCTTTGCATCTTCTAGTAGTAATCTTGCATTATTCTCATCAAGTTCAATCAAATAGTGTCTCTTTTGAAGATCTACTGTAATTTCAACTTCTTCCAGTATATCAAGATAATCAGTACTGTCGTGACTCTCCCAGAACTCAGCTGCTTCTTCATATGTTTTAAATTTGTCTGGGATTTTCTTATCTTTTTTTGCCATTGTAATACCTTTGTTCTTTAAGTGTCATATCTCTTGCTGAAATAATAAGAGCTTCCATAGATTGTTTATAGATAAATACTATAAAAAGATAACGTCCACCATTAGTTTTCCCATATGCAACATAGACATTTTGCCCTCTTACCCTACCCCGATTTGCACACCGGAAAATAGCCCCTGAAAGGAGAGCATTTTCAACCTCATCAATAGTGAGATTGTGCTTCTCTTGAATTTTTATTATGAACTTATCTATCCAAATAATATTTCTCAACAACACGAGATAGTCCTTCCCATATTTTAAATACACAAAAAGGTTTTGTTCATTTTCTGATCAAAACCTGCCTATCACAATCTCGTATCACCGGGCTCATCTTGATGATCTCGGGCCGGGTGCCCAGTATAATCGCTAACTTCACCTGGATTTTCCTCTCAAACATTTTTAAGAGTCATAATACTCCTTCTATCATTTAACAATATTGAATTCAGACACGGATTTCAAATAATAATTCATGCTCCAATGAGAAAATAAAATAATTCAGTCCCACTCTACTGGTATATTGCCATGTTCGCATTGATGATCTGGGAGCATCGGCCGGAATTATGTGCTGGGCATGGGCCGGGAAGTAGATAGGGAGGCCGAAGAGTGGCCGTGTGCAGCCAGCCGTGTGGATTGACATGTCCCTGGTCAGTTATTCAGATAAAAAATAAACCATTTTATTTCACCAATACAGTGTCACGGTCACGGAAGTGGCACCAAGCCCCTGCCTTTCATAATCACGTATCATGAAGCAGGTGCCGGGGATGATTGTGGTTTTCAAATTATTATCTTCAAGCAGCATATCTCTTATGGGTATGTACCTTTATTTGTAAAAATCATCTATAGGCATTATCATGATGCTCAAATTCCAG
>JAKRWB010000617.1 GCA_022353185.1 ANME-2 cluster archaeon
TCCAAATTCGGCTCAGCCGACTTATATTTCACCAATCGCGTTATATGAGATCCAGAACCCACCTTTACATTACCTTTCAATCACCAAACAAGGAAAATATAAAAGGCAGTGTGTCCTTACCACTTTATTATTAAGAAGATATGATGGAGATAAAATAATAATGTCTCAAGAAATCGGTATAAATGACCCATGTTCATGTGGTTCAGGAAAGAAATTCAAAGATTGTTGCTATCAAAAAAACTACCAGATACGGGATGGCGGGAAGAAGATAAATATTTTTGCAAAATCTCTTGATTCGGTTCCCGTACATAACCTCAATGGAATAAGACCCGATATTACCAAAGAAGAAAAGATCAACTCATGCATTGAAGTGATACACCAGATTTTAAAGATAGAAAAGGTAGGTATGCTTGGAGATGTGGTCGACAAAGTGGTTCAGGATTTGAACATTATTCCAAATTTTACATACCGGGAGATTGGAATGCAGATGCAAAATGATGGCCGGTTTGAGGTATATCAAATGCAGGTGTGCAGCCTAAAAGGAACAGATCCGATTGAGTTGATATTAGATAAATTAGATAAGTATGAGCGGTGAAATGATATGTCCCAAAAAATCAATAGAAACGATCCCTGTCCTTGCGGTTCAGGGAAAAAATATAAACACTGTTGTTTGAAAAAAGATGCTAAAGTCAATCAAAAATATTCAGGAAAGAGACCTTTCATCGGCTGTCTTACGATTATGAGGATTGATCAAGAATTCAAGGATAATCCTAAAAAGTTCGAGGAACTTGGAAAAAACTATGGTTATCCGATTGACAGGGAAAAAATGAAAGAATCCATGTTACATTCATGGGATTTCAATAAGATCAGAAAAATGAGTACGAAAGAAATTATCGATAAATTGCATTCACTGAATATTAAATTTTCAGTTGATGATTTCAAAAGGCAAGCTGGAAATTACATATCTTCGATACAATTGGCAAAAGATTATTATTTCACACAAGATCATCATGCTAAGGGTTGGGATGAGGACTTCATTTTGCTGGCAATATACGAGTTGTGGAAACGGATTATACCTGATCAGGTCAATATTGAAATGATCGACGATGAGATGCAAGAAGGCTATGATGCTCTAAAGAGTGATAAATTAAATGAGTGTATAGAAAAATGGTCGAGGGCATGGAAGACGATAGTGACTATTGTTCCTGCTTACATTGACTCCGTTGAAGAAGCCGACCAATTTATGCTCGAACCATTGACACAATCTATTTATAACTGGTGTCAGGATTTTGAGATGGAGTTATTGAATGCAGGATTACAAGATAAATCCTATTTCAAAAAAAGGATCGAATATTGCAATAAATTCTATCGATTATTTCCTGAAACAGATGATTTAATCATACAAAATATGCTCAGAGCAGAAGCAGAGTCGTATGCCGAATTAGGGGAATTCGAAACCGCCGATAAACTATTTGGGGACTTGGTAAATAAATATCCTGATAGCATTTGGGGCTATGTTGGATGGGGTGATATGTATAATTGGGCAAAATTTATTGATAAAGGTTTCCCGAATTACAAAAAGGCAGAGGAAATTTATTTGTGTGGTCTCGAACAGTGTGATGACGAAAATAATGCCATTAGTGACCGATTAGAGGATTTAAAGAAAAAGATGAATGAGAAGACGGAATAATAAAGGGAGCATACTGCCAGAATACAGGACGTTAATTTACATAAATGGATAGCATGTTCCGGACCATGCGCCACCAATATCATGATGGCTTGTCAGGCTGCACTCTCATTCCGCTAACGCCCAGGCCTAAATCCCTGGCCGGGGCTTCCGATATAAGTTCACCAATGCTACGCTCCTTCTGGTCGCCTCCCCTTCGGGTCTGATAATATGCTCATATTTTAAATCACCCGGCCGTCCCTCCCACTCAATCCCACACCCTGCGCCCGGGTACTCTGCTTGCGGGCGGCGGCCCCAGGTGCTGGTGGGTACGGGAGAGCTTTGCTATAACTCTTGAGATATATTATTTATTAAATATTGCACCGCAAATAACCCAAAGACGCAAAGAGTGTTGTTAATCTCTTTCGTCACCTCTTTTGCGGTGTTGTGCATCCAACTGACTAATGCAAAAAACGTAACGTTTTTAATCTTTTGGTATTATTTAATTGATGTCCCGCTTCTAAAAAGAGGGAAAAAAGTCATCGACACAGAGGACTTATAATATTTACAAATAGGTGCGATTGAATGGATACACAAATTATGTTGAAGCAGATGTGTAAAAGTGATATCAACGACTCAGATATCAAGGCAATCTGCAAAAGCCGTGGTTTTCCTGCCAAGGAGGCAACTTCTCGTGACGTTTTTGAAAACTTTTTCATCTCCACGATTGGCATAAAGGAAGCACTGAACTCATTAACCTATGAAGAAGTTGTATTCCTCCACTTGCTCAATAAGATACACAAAAAAGTTGGTATCGAGTACTTTGAGAGACTATACGGTAGCGCAAAACCTGCGAAAGGGTATTATTACGGGACGTTAAACCAGCAGTATAAAGAAACACTCAAAAAGGTGAAGAATAATCTGGTGCGAAAGGGTGTGCTCATTATCATAGAAGAAGAAGCGCGTGCGTATTTCAGCACTACCAAGCTGGAACGCTTGCGATTCTATTTTCCTACGGAATTTGGAGTTTTTCTTCCACCCATTGTCAAAGCTTCGAAATTTTCAGAAACCGGGAATTTCAAGAGAAAGTTACTACGTGATAAACTACTGGAGATTATCGGCGGGGAGCAAAAATCATCTCCTTTATCAAACAAAAGCTCTTTCACACTCACTATCAAAGATGGCAATCTGTCCATTGGAGATGAAAAGTTCAGAGTAAGTCGCCTGTTGAAATGGCAACAATCCTGCTGGCATGCGTCCGTTGAAGCAAATACTGAGATGCAGAGTGACGATATGGGTCTCATTGAAGTTACACTCTATGCATTCTCACAACTTAAAGAGCAAGAATGGTTACCCGCAGATAGACTCGCTGTGATGCTAAAGATCTTTACAGGAGAAACGGCGGATCACCCCTGTGAACATATCTGTGATGTCGGCTGGGAGTGGGGCTGCCTGATAAAAGTTGTGGCAGATGGAAAGACATACTACCGGTTACCTGAAGATTTCCTGGAAAATACGACTTCATCTTCGCCTGAGCAGTATCTACAGGTTGAGCCCGACGGTACAATAGTTCTGGATCTGATGACCATCCCATATACCGCACTGGAAGTACTGGCTTCGATTGCATTTCTGGATGTTCATAATTCCAATCTGCGAGCGACCGCCAGCCTCATCAAGATCGGGAATGCGCTTATGACAGTTCGCAAAGAGAGTGTTTTTGCGTGGCTTATAAAGAATTCATCAGATTTTCGCACCGCAATCGAGATGGCTGAAAAGAGATGGGGTAAACAGATAATTCATGAACACCTGATGATTGCACGGGTAAAAGATCTGAGCCTCAAGGTTCAGATTGAAAACTCATTTGCTGATTCGCAAAGCCTTGTATCACTTCCAAATGATTATATCGCATTTCCATGTACATTTCTTCCAGCAATACAAAAACTTGTGGAGATGTCAGGGCACGTTATCAAGAAGGCGAGGAATGAATGATGCGAACAAAACCAAACTTAACTCAGGCAAATATCAACGAACTGAGCATCTTTTCCAACCAATATGATCTGCGTCATGATCTGCATGCCTATGTTGAGTATGTGCAGGACCGCGATGTAAAACGGTTACATCGAAGTAATGAGTTGAACCGATCTGACTTTAAGCGATTGGCAAAACTTATGAGCGATTCTTATGAGATAAAAGAAGTAGAAAAAAATGGATATTCTGAGTGGATAAATTATGTCGATAAACTGGCGCTTCTATTTAAATTCGTAAAGTATGACACTAAGGGGACATATGCAGGATATACCAGTAGTGAACCATCATTTCCTGAAAATTACATTGAAGTCGATGCCAGAATATATGAAGCATTTATTGGCCTGCCACTTTTAGAGCAGGAGAAGAAGCTTCTGGATTTATTATTAAAAAATAATCTTGATGGTGACAATGAGTTTTACACTACAAGTTCGCTTGGCAGGTTATCCGGATTCGCGACCAGGGGATCAGCAACCGGTGTTATACCGGGATTGGATTTTGCAGGGGTAAGACGATTTCTTATTGAGATTTTGCACTCCTGTACACCCGGTGTCTGGTATACTACCTCCTCATTGATTCAATACCTGAAAGAGCATCATCCATTCTTTCTTATCCCAAAGAATCCCAAGTTTGAATATAAATGGGAAGCAGAGAAAGGTCGATATGGCAATTTTCGTGAGGGTAAGAGCACGTGGAGTGGAGAGATACAGATCTCAGAGAATGATGCAGATGCATTTGAGCGAGTGGAAGGTCGCTATGTGGAACGATTCCTTGAAGGATTACCCCTTATATTAGGATATATTGAGGTTGCCTATTCCAAGACTGAGCATAAGGGATACCTGCCCGAGATAAATCAGCTTCAGTCGTTTCGAGTCAATGATAAATTCCTGCACGTGATGAGCGGTAAGATCATAGAACCCAAAGTTACCGTGCAGCCGAATTTCGAGGTGCACGTGGAATCGGAATTATATCCGGTTCGGATTCTTGCGCAATTGATAAAACTTGCAGATGTTGTTACAAAGGATAAAACAAGCATCTTAAAACTTCAGAAAAAGAAAGTTCTGACTCAATTGAGCGAAAGAGAAGACCTTGATGTGATCAAGTTTTTGGAGAACATAAGCGGTCAGAAACTGCCACAGAATGTTCAAATCGAACTCGAAGAGTGGGTTGGAGCTTCAGAAGCGTTTACTCTTTATGAGAATGTTGTACTATTCGAGGGAGATAAAAATCTGCCTGACATCGACCGATTCACGATCGAATGTATATCACCGACAATGAGAATCGTGCATTCACCTGACAAGTTGTTTACACATCTTGAACAAAAAAAGTTGATCCCTCTTCACATAAAACATCGCTCATCAGCACTTACGCCTCTTCCAGACAGTGCACGCACAGTCCTTCCCAAACGAGATTCAAGCGTTTCAAAATCAAAAGCAAAGAAGCCTGTGACAATAAAGCGGGAAGTTCAGATCACATTTCACTTTCCAGCAAAAGAATTGATGGAAGAATTCCGCAAAGGCCTTATAGCTGCCAGATGCCCTGTTGCTGCAGATTGGAATAAATTGACACTCTCCTTTGCCAGAAACTACGAATCAGAGGTAAAGAAAATCAGCAATGCACTGAAACATGATTACACAATCAAGATTGAGGATATTGCATGAGCTCACAAAAGCCACTCATCATCCAGAGCGATCGCACGTTGATGCTTGAGGTTGGACACCCTGGCTACGTAGAATGTCGGGACTTTTTAGCTCTTTTTGCCGAGCTGGTAAAATCGCCGGAGTTTATCCATACCTACAGGGTCACACCCTTGTCGCTCTGGAATGCGGCGGCATTGGGTGTGTCGTATAAAGAGATTGTTGAAGGGCTTGAAGAATTCTCACGTTATGATATTCCGTCAAATGTCACTGTCGATATGAGGGAGTGGTATGAGACCTATGGCAAGCTGGTGTTACAGAAAGTTGCACAGGATTGCTTAGAGCTTGAAGTAAAAGACTCCCGTATTCTGGAACGAATCCGTAACAATAAGTCATTAGATCACTTTTGGGTGGATAATGACGGTCGACCAGGACTTTTCATACCGCAAATCAAACGCGGCGATCTTAAGCACGCATTGATAAAGGCAGGCTACCCTGTCAAGGACCTGTGCGGATATCTGGATGGAGAACGGTTCGATCTGACTTTGCGCAGCATTGACCTTGACGGTAACTCTTTTCAGTTGCGTGATTATCAAAAAGAGGCTG
>JAKRWB010000052.1 GCA_022353185.1 ANME-2 cluster archaeon
CTCCATGAACTCTCAACACCAAGTACGATCCCGACAGCAGCTGATAAAATGAATGACGTACCTATAAGCAGCAGTGTCCATGGTAATGCATTCATAATAAGATCTGTGGTAGATGCATGACAAATATAGGAATATCCGAGGTTCCCGTGTGCGAGTTGTGTGAGATAGGTGATAAATTGTTCATGGAGTGGTCTGTCAAGCCCGTGGAGGGTAATAAGTTCGTTGTATAATTCCTCGGTGATCAGTATCTCTGAACCACTGTACATCGCGAGTATCGCGTCGCCGGGCAGGAGGCGCGGGAGTAAAAAATTGAAAAAAACAAGGAAAAGGATGGTAAACAGATAGACTGTTACCATCTTTAATTTCCTGTTCCACTTCATTGGTTATTGATTCCTTCTAATCCGTTTTACATAGAATGCAGCAAGGATTGCGAACACAACTAATAATGGCATCATGGGTGTATCTTGTGTATCATCCGTCGTTTGCATAGCTGCAACCTTCTGCACGATTTCTCCGTCCTCTTGAGCATGTGACCCTATCATGGCCATTTTATTCTGGGGAATCGGGATACCTTTAGCAATCCCACCTACCGTATAGAACCACTCAACCCCTGCATCGGGGTTATAGGCGTAATACCCTGTCGGGTAATACAGTGATATTGCCGGAAGTTCCCTTGCGTAGACATTCTGGGCTTCAAAAACAGCTTCCTGTCTTTTTACCGGATCCATCTCATGCATCAGATCGTCAAGCAGACTGTTCAATTCTTCGCTTTTATCGTATCTGGCAGTGTTTGGACTGGTTTTCGATCCCGGAACCTGTATGACCTTCTCATAGAGGATCTTCGGATCACCGCCAATGCCTCCGTGCCCTGAGATCGCAAGATCGAAATCCCAGTTTATCACTTTTTGATCGACAATCTTCGTTTCAAGGGATATCAGGTCTACCTGTATACCAACCTTTTCGAGCTGGTTCTTCAAAATCTCACCATCCCGATCCGGTGTGGACTGTCCACCAGTACCGATCATAGAGACCAGAACCTCAAAGGTCAACGGCTCATTGTTACTGTAAAAAATACCATCCTTCAATTCATAACCAAGAGACGAAATCATTTCCTTTGCTTTATCAGGATCATATGGGTAATCCAAAACATCCGGATTTGCCCATTGGCTCTCTGATGAGATCAGCCCATAACTGGCAGTTTTCCCGTATCCTCGAAGTGATTTATCCACGAACTCATCCTGGTCAATGGCATAAGCCAGGGCCTGCCTGAACATAATATTGTCAAGCGGCTCCTTGTTGTGGTTTATCATTAGGTTCTTGTTCCAGTAATGCGGACCTGCTATGACGACAAAACCTTCTTCTGT
>JAKRWB010000053.1 GCA_022353185.1 ANME-2 cluster archaeon
TTATTGTATATTAAATGGGGTTGTGTATCATTTTTCTTACCAAAATCTTATTATACGGTCGATTATATCACAAACTCAATCATGAGTATTACAAAGGGTATGAGGCGTAACATAAATTATAACATTTGTTATAATATCATGATATAAACGTCACAGGAGAATTGACATTTGCACATACCAGACGGACTGATACCTTTTTCTCAGTATATCTTATACTGGCTTTTCATCTTTCCACCGGTGTACCTGTCCCTGCGCTGGGCTAGGCAGCAAATGGACGAGGTGAAGATGCCATTGCTGGCCGTACTGGCTGTCGGTCTGGTGTTCATGAAATTTGCAAGAAAAAATCGTGTGGTTACACCCGGCAGCGATGCAGGTGATGCCAGTATAGGTGATGATGATAATAGTAATATTAACAATAGCAGTAGTAGTGACAGTAACGGTAACGGTAATGACAATGGTAACGGCTGGCTATCTGAGGAGCGTGACTGGGGTACGCCATATATCGTTGAGACCAGGGACCTGACACATATCTACCACAGTGGAACAACCACAGCCCTTGACGGCATCAATTTTTCTGTTAACCCGGGTGAGCGGGTAGTGCTTCTGGGTGCTAATGGTGCAGGCAAGTCCACACTGTTTAAGCACCTGAACGGCATCCTCAAACCAACGTCAGGTCAGGTATTGGTAAAAGGACAACCAATAACCACGTCAAATATCAAGGACGTGCGCAAGACCGTAGGTGTGGTTTTCCAGAACCCGGATGACCAGATATTCTCACCCACGGTGGCACAGGACGTGGCTTTTGGTCCTATTAACCTGGGGCTGCCCCCTGATAGGGTGGAGAGCAGGGTGAAGTGGGCACTTGAGATGGTGCGGCTTACCGGGTATGAAGAACGTGCACCACATCATTTGAGCGGTGGCGAGAAGAAACGAGTGGCCATTGCCGGGATACTGGCCATGAAACCCGAGGTGCTGATACTTGATGAGCCTACCACCGGTCTTGACCCTGGAGCAGCGGTCAGGCTGATGCGTTTGATAATGGAAATGAACAAGAATCTGGGGATTACCATGATAATTGCCACTCATGAAGTGGACCTTGTCCCAGAATTTGCACAGAGGGTATGTGTCATGTCAGGCGGGAAGATCATTGGTGAGGGGACGCCCATGGAGATATTCGGCAGGACTGACCTGATAGCAAAGACGCACCTGCGGCTGCCTGTGGTAGCCCAGTTGATGACAAAGTTGAAAGAGGCCGGATTAGACGTGGCAATGGAACTGACCGTTGACGAGGCAAGGGATGAGATATTAAGGGTTGCAGGTAGGCGGGAATAGGTATGCACATCACCCTTTACGATATTGAGCGGGAGTCATACAGGGAAAGCTTGTTGCACAATATGGATGGGCGTGTCAAAATGTTGATGACCCTGGTCGTCATCATCTATGCAGTCAGCCTGTCCAGGCTTGATATTGTCACAATTGAGCGGCTGGGTGTCCTTTGGTTATACCTGTTGGCCCTCATCACAATTGCAAGGTTGAACCCTGTTTATGTGGCTGCCAGGATAGCAATTGCGCTCCCTTTCGGGCTGGGCATATCGGTGTTGCAGCCCTTTATCCGACAGCCTTTCATAACTGAATTTACTGTACTCTACCATTTGCCAATGGGCATTTCCATAACCGCAGAGGGGCTGCTGTTCGGCAGTG
>JAKRWB010000618.1 GCA_022353185.1 ANME-2 cluster archaeon
CAGGGACCGGGCCAGTACATAGGGTTTCTCCGAGACCGAGAGTACAACTTCGCGATGGTTCACTGGCTCGCCGGGTTCAATCATAAGTAATTGAGCATCAGCATCAGTGGCTTTTATTTCTTCCTGATAACGAGTTTGCACATCGACCGTTTGTTTGGTCATGACCTCAAGCAGATATGTTACCGAACCGTCTGTGCCTGCACATATCCTGAGGGTTGTGGGAATGTCCAGAAGTTTAAGCTTGTCAAATGACCCCTGCCCCATCTGGCACACCTTATCCCATTATTAACTTTGCACGTCTTTTTTTGCCATCTTTGCACGCTGTTTTGCATTATAACCCGTAGCATCATTCAGGAATTGCCTGAATGCTTTGTTTGACTCAAGTATTTCCTCGTCAGAAGAATCAGGGTTTGACACGGTTTCAATACAAAGTTTCTTATCTGCTATCCAGGCTTCCACCGATTTCAGGGCCCCATAACTCACCAATAGTTTTCCGCCTTTCTCGGCCACATCGGTAGGAAAGGAATTTTCCATTACGTCCTTAATACGTTCCATTTCGGGCTTCAACCCTCGTTTTAACTTGTATTCAGTAATAAATATCACCTGCAGTATCTGTTAATTGGATTAGATAAAACACTTTGCCTTTAGAGTTTTTCCAGTTCAAATTCTTTGTGAAGCACCTGTACTGCTTTTGCAGCCGTATCTCTCTTGACCACAAATGAAATGTTATGCTGGGACGAACCCTGACTGATCATTATCACGTTGACACCATTTACACCCAATGCGCCGAACACCCTGCCGGCAACGCCGGGTGTGCCTGCCATACCCACGCCTACTACTGCAACCACAGAAATATTTACATCGTGTTCTATTTCACCGACAACACCATTCTTGAACTCTTGCTTCAAAGCCCATACTGCCTTCATCATGTGGGATTCATCGACAACTGTAGACAGGTTTGCCTCTGATGAACCCTGGCTGATCATTTTAATGTTCACACCCGCATCGGCAAGAGCACCAAACGCCCTGGCTGCTACTCCGATGGTGCCCACCATACCCGCACCGCTGATATTTATCAGGGCCACCTTATCCACAACAGAAACGGCCTTAACTATGTTCTGTGATGTTTCCACATCCTTTACGATCAGTGTACCCGGATATTCGGGGTCAAAGGTGTTCTTGACCCTAACAGGAATGCCCTGGCGAATGGCAGGTTCAATAGCTTTGGGATGCAGCACTTTAGCACCGAAGAAAGACATCTCCATGGCTTCAATATAAGATATGATGGGCAGAGGTCTCGCTTCTGGCACAATCTTGGGGTCTGTGGTCATAATACCGTGTACTTCCTTCCAGAGCCATATTTCGTCAGCATTGACAGCAGCACCAACAATGGACGCAGTAAAATCAGACCCGCCCCGGCCAAGCGTGGTTATTGTGCCATGTTCACTCTCTCCGATAAAACCAGTTATAACCGGTATGGTATTTTCCATTAACGGTGCAATGTGCTCTCCCACTGCTGCGTATGTGGAATCAATGGGATGAGCGGCCCCGTAATTATCATCTGTGATAATACCTATCGCGCCACCTGTGAATGATTGTGATTCCACACCCAGGGTCCTGATAGATGCTGATAATATAGGTGCTGCCAGCCGTTCACCGTATGATGAAAGATAATCAATAGAACGCGGGGTGAGCTCACCAAGGTAGCAGATACCTGTCAGGGCCTTCTCAATCTCTTCAATCCTGACATCCAGTTCTGCTATAACTTCTTCGGCAAATTCTTCGCTAACAGCATCATGAACCGTCTGATGGTGTTTTTTAGTGATATCTGCTACGAATTCCTTTACCAGGGATACCTTTCCCTCACTGACAGCGTCATTTGCAGCCTCAAGAATAGTATCTGTGATTCCTCCAAGTGCCGATGTAACCACCGCGACCTGGTCACCCCGGTCCCTGTAACTTTTCACCAGCTCTGCTACATGCTTCATTTTATTGCCATCAGCCACCGATGTTCCGCCAAACTTCATTATCAACTTCACAGGAAAATCACTACCTATTTATTGCAGGTACTTTACTGGTCAGATTGCTACATAAGATTTTTGTATTGCAAACAATGCTAAACCCGAAGTACGTAAATACAAATGAAAAAATAATAAAAAAGAGAATCAAAACGGAAAAACAAAAAGAGAAAAAAATGGAAAACAGAATGCCAGGCTCAGGTTGCCTCGGCATTCACTTCAGAATCTGTATTTACTACAGTTTCAGCACTGACTTCAGAATCTGTATTTACTACAACAGTTTCAGCACTGACTTCAGAATCTGTATTTACTACTGGTTCAACACTCACTTCAGAATCTGTATTTACAACAGGTTCATCACTGACTTCAGGTTCAGGTATTACAGGTTTAGGCATTCCTGCAGGTTCACTCAGCACACGGGTCTTCAATATCTCTACCCGTCTCAGAGGATAAACACCTTTTACATCCCTGTATATCTGGGCAGAAAGTTTGCCCAGGACAGCATCCTGTATAAAAGTATTGAAGTCTAACTGCTGTGCTTTTCTCCGGACTATCATGGTCATAATCTGGCGAATTGCCTTTATCTGGCTGGACTTTGCTCTCTTGATTGTGAAACACGTAGGTTTTACCCTGACCTTGTAACCGTCCTTTGTCATTACATCCATGTATGAAGTTATCATTGATGTCTGACGTTTCACCAGTGACCTGAGATAATCCCTGGTAAGTTCATGCCCTATGAACTTGGTATAGGCAGAATCTCCGCCCACCTGGTCTATCATCAAAGACATCTTAATATTCTGTTTGGACATATCATTTGTGACATCTCCAAGTGTAATCTCAATAATCCGACCCATTAACAGTTTTGGGTCGCTGGCGGGCGTCTCTCCGATATCCTGCTGCCCCATCATTTCAGGCGTGACAATACTGTACCATTGCTTGGATTTCCAGCCGTCTACCTTTCTTGGACTTCTCTTTGCCAAACTTGTTCCTCCGATTATAACATTAATTTAATTTATTGTGATTTTCACCAAGCTTAGATGAAATACTCTATATCGTGATGAGTACCTTAGTAGGTCTATCATTATATAAATGTGATGTCTACAGTTCAATCTCGAACAACGGGTGTCCGTGTTCAGTAGGTGGGGCCAGCCAGTCCACGACCCTTTCTACAACGTCGCCATCTTTTGCTTTTATCTCCACCGATATACTGCCTAAAGTTTCATCATCTGCCGGAAAGCTCACCTTGCCGGCAGTTGCTGCCTGTTTATTCAGTCTGAATGTCACAATCCCGCCTTCAATCCGCAGATTAGTGCGTGCCGTATCCAGTATCATGCGGCTTCGTAACAGTTCATGCAACATATTCAAACAATCCTTGTCTCCCCTGCCCATAAGCCTGGGAGTCATCCCGTCCCTGTCTTCAAATTGATATTCCAGTCCCGGGAAGATGTTCTCAATAGCCGCATGAACCCTGCCCCCATCCTCAGTGGGATTAACCTGCGCCGAAACCTCTACTTCAATCATCGGCTTTCACCAATGACCTTACGTATCTTGTTCCTGAACTCTTCAAGTGAACCATTATTATCAATGGTCATATCGGCATTTTTGATGGATTCACCCATACCCCATCCCAGTTCACGCTCATCCCTGATGCGAAGTGCTTCTGCATCCATTAATCTGTCGTCTGACCTGCCACGCATCTGTATCCGCAAAAGTCTGCTCTTTGTGGATGAGTCAATATTTATCAGCATAAAGTCATCCCCAAACTCTTCCTTGAACAGGTGTGCCTCTTCGATGTTCCTCACCCCGTCCACGACGGCAGTATCTGCGTCAAACGCCCGCAGTTTTGTAACACACCGCCTGGCAATAGCTGACAACCCTTCCTCCTGTCGCAACCTGGTGCCGGTGCCGCCCAGGTTCTCGTCCGTGGGTTCCAAACCAAGACGCTCTACTTCTTCCCTGATAACATTCCCCATATTCACCACAGGATAGCCCATATCACTTGTCACCTCAGCAGCCTCACCCTTACCAGATGCCGGCATGCCCACAAAGGCAATGATCTTCATAGTATCAACTCATCTCCTTGTTCTCTGGTACGTATCCTGATATGCTTTAAGCACCCAGGTTTCAATGCCCCGGCCATCTCAAGCATCTCATCCCTGGTAAAGATTTCAGTATCCTTCAGGTTACGGGTATTCTCTGGTATACCCTGCTGGATAGCGTATGTCAGGTTACCAGAAGTGTTAGTGTCAATATAACTCATTATCTTTAAAACATGCTCTGGTCCGACCAGTCCTTTAAAAACAGTAGTTCTTACCTCTATCTCGATATCTTCATCCAGGCACATTTTCAGTGTCCCTGCCGCACCCCTGACTGCCCTTGCGCCGGTTTCCTTATTCGTTCCCGCTACCTTTGCATACTGCACCGGTTCATCCAGCGGTGCTTTGATGTCAAGGAATACCTTATCCAGTAACCCCTCATCCACCATTTTGCGTATTACGTCAAAAGCAAGCCCGTTGGTCTCAAGACCAATATCCAGTGACTTTGACTTTGCATATTTCGCAAGGTCTATCAGCGCATCTGACTGCATGGTAGGCTCACCACCACTGAACACAAGCGCACTAATATAGGGCACTGCTTTGGCTATCGTGGAGCACATTTCTTCAATTGTCCTGTCATCCCTGCCTGTCAGATAAGCATGGTTCTGGCAGTAGGGACAATCGAACTGGCAGCCCCTGAAGAACAGCACTGAGGCACTCCTGCCATGCCAGTCCACTGTGGAGATGGGAATGAAATGCCCGAAATTGAATGTATGATTCATATATGACCGACCATATTCATCGCAAGATATATAACCGTTACAAACGAAAGCGCAGGATTGAACATGAAGATTATAATCAACCCTGACGTAAAATATGCCAACGGCACCCAGAGGGTATTTGGTGCTGAGGAGACCCTCAAAAATATAGTCGGTATACTGGATAAGGTGGGAGTTACCCGTTTAGCCGATATTACAGACCTGGACCGTGTGGGCATTCATGTGTTCTCTGCCATCAGGCCCAGTGCTGCTGATGGTGCAATTTCAATTTACAGCGGTAAAGGTTCTGACCAGACCCAGGCCAGGATATCTGCCATCATGGAAAGTGTAGAACGGTGCTATGCCGAACAACCTCACACAAGTGCAAACATTGATGATGATGAGGTCAAGCCCTCAATTACCGACACTTATGAAAATCTTTCCCGGAAAGTGAACTCTATCTATCCCCCTGACCTGCTGCTGGCCGAGCGCATGATGAAGAATACCAGGCTGGAATGGGTGGTAGGATATGACCTGTTGAGTGAACAGAACATCCTGGTTCCCTCCAATGCCGTGTACCATCCCTATAACCCATCAAATGGCGCCACCCAGATGTTCCGCAGCAACACCAACGGGCTGGCCTCAGGCAGTACCATGGAAGAGGCAGTGCTGCACGGGCTGATGGAAGTGATTGAACGCGATGCACTCAGCATTGCCGAGTTCAACAAGAATCCGGGACGGGAGATTATACTTATACCCGAAGACGGGCTAGTCTATGAACTTAAGCACAAGTTCGATGCAGCTGGTATCATAGCAAAAGTATGGCTGCTGAACCATGATATCGGACTGCCTACGGTTGTGTGTGCATTGGATGACCCGGTCCTGAAAGACCCTGCCATGCTGGTCATGGGTGCAGGCTCGCACTTAAAACCCGAGATTGCAGTATCAAGAGCATTGACCGAAGCCGCACAGAGCAGGGTGGTGCAGATACACGGCGCCCGTGAGGATACTGACAGGGAATCTGTTGTCAGGACGTTTGGCTACGAAGCTATGAAACGGCTCAACCGCTACTGGTACCAGGATTCCGATGATAAAGTATCATTATCAGACATGGATGATATCTCAGCTGACACACCTGCCATGAACATCAATACCATCCTGGAAATGCTTAGAGGCATAGTACCCCATGCTGTTATAGCCAACCTGTCCAGTTCTTCAATAAATATTCCTGTTATAAGGGCCGTGCTGCCCACTTTTGAACAGTACACTCTTGACCGGGAACGCAAAGGGAAACGTATGCGACTGGGTCGCAAGCCTGGGGAGAAACGCACCTTCAGGCGGCCCGGGGCATGACACATATCGTTGTATTCACGGGCACCAGCCTTTCCTGGAAGGATGCGGGACTGGTGCTGGATGCAGATTATCGCTCGCCTGTGAAGAGGAACGATATAAATATCCTGCTGGATAAAGGGACTCCGGATTTCATCGGGATTATTGACGGCATATTTTTTGACAGGGCGGCCGTGGCCCACAGGGAGATTCTTCGTGCCATGAAAGCAGGTGTAATCGTGGTAGGTGGATGTAGCATGGGGGCACTTAGAGCATCTGAACTTGATACTTACAATATGATCGGGGTGGGGCGTATCTATGAATGGTACCGTGATGGTGTCATTGAATCCGATGATGAAGTGGCGGTCACTTTCCATCCGGAAACTCTTGAACCGTTGTCAATCCCTCTGGTCAATATCAGGGTAACCCTTGAGCGTGCAGTGGAACAGGGTGCGATTGAGCCCGACCTCAGTGAAAAGCTACTGGAAACAGCACGCTCCATGTACTACCCTGACCGGACCTTTGCAGCCATTGTTAAAAGTAGTGTGGAAAATGGCCATATTCCAAAATCTGAAAAAGATACTATGATTGACTATCTTATCCAAAATGAAGTGGATGTCAAACGTGAAGATGCTTTGCTGGTTATCGAAAAGATAAAAGAATTGGCAGGGTCTTTATAGACACCTATAAAATGGGTCTGGGTGGCTGAATAGTAACAAAGCGATTAAGACATTCAATTTCATTGAAAATTCTCCGAAAGTTAATTTATTTCAAAATTACTTATAGTTTTATCTAATGATACATTTCCTTGGTGGATGGTTTTAGCTATGGACAATTGAACTGGATTTTTATCAGGGGTTAATAAACTGGGATACGTTTTTAAAGTGATATTACCAATTTACTAATTGGGATTTTTCCCGGAGTGGAGAAATAAATATGGGAATCCTAATACATCTGGCGAAACGCTGGGTTGCCGGCGAATATCTTGAAGATGCTGTTGAGAGGGCAAAATCCGCAAACATCCGGGGGATCAGCGGTATCATCAATCATGTGGGGGAACATAATGAGGATATCGCTGAGATAGAAGCTTCGGCCGAAGAATACAGTCAGCTCCTGGATGGCATCAAACAGGAACAGATAGACAGTGCCATTTCCATCAAACTCACCCAGCTGGGGCTTATGAAAGATGTGCAGACGTGCATCAGGACGGTAGAGCCTCTGGTAAAGAAGGCAGCCGACCTTGGCATTTTTGTATGGATGGATATGGAAGGGAGTACCCATACCCAGCAGATCATTGATATCTACAAACATCTTTACAAGGAAAATAAGAACCTGGGGATTGCCATCCAGGTATACCTGTTCAGGACGCCGGATGACCTGAAAGAACTCTCGGCAATGGGCGCCAGGATACGTTTGTGCAAAGGTGCATATAACGAACCGGCTGATATAGCCATGAAAAGGCATGAGGATATTAGAAAAGCCTATGCAGACCAGATGGAGATGCTGTTCAGGGACGGCGGACTCGAACTTATCGCAGTGGCCACGCATGATGATGAACTTATCGAACTGGCCATTCAATTGAACAATGACCACCCC
>JAKRWB010000619.1 GCA_022353185.1 ANME-2 cluster archaeon
GAACTTACAGTCAATACATTCGTCAGCACCGGATTAGCTAATATACCAAATCAAGTTGACAATGGTATATTTACCATTAATCCCGAAGACACCTGTACATGCGACTTCTGCTTTGACCTTGAAGAAGGATGGAACATGGTTTCGATACCAAAGACCATTGATACATTACAACAGTCAAATATTGCAAACGATCTCTTTGATCTGGCAAATGACGAAGTATGTCTCTACTACAATGCATCCCCGGATTGCCCGGATATGGATCGTTGGGAACAAAACCCGGAAATAGTACCATGCCAGGGTTACTTTGTTTTCAAGAATGATCCTTATCAGGTCTGTGCACATTTCTTAGTTGAAGGAACTGGTAGTCCTCCGACACAGGAAATATTTGTAGGCTGGAACCTGATAGGTCATGTCGATATAGTCCCAAGGCCGGTTGAACAATTTTTATTTGCAACCGGACTCGATGATGTGAGACAGTTGTGGCACAGGTCGGTCGACGGTTCCTGGGAAGGATATCCATGGGATGGACTTACTGAGGTTACACAAGCACACGGCTATTGGGCTTACTCGAATAGTGACGACGAAATGGCAGGAACATTGTATTGTCCATAAGAAAATTTTAAGAAAGGATTTTATTCCTTTCTTTTTTTATGACAAAGATATAAATCAGTGAGAAAATAAATAGATAGGAATAAATAATGGTATATATGAAAGAAACAATCCAAACAATCAAAAGATCTGTGTGTTTTTTTGTTATCATAATATTGTCTTCGATGACAATAGCAACAATAGCGATTCCGGATATTCCAAACATGTTCTATGGGTCTGTCACTCTTAACGGAGAACCGGCTCCAACCGGTACCACCATCAACGCATATATTGACGAAGAAATCAAAGGTTCTATATTAGTTCAAAACCCAGGTATATACGGTGATGATTCCAAATTATCTGTTGGAGGTATAAACGGTTCAACAATAAGCTTCACTGTTAATGGAGTTGAAGCAGAGCAAACAGCCATCTGGCAGGAGTATTCAAATCCACAAAAGCTTGATCTTACATCCGGTGAATACAGTACTACTAGTGATGATAATATTTCTAATGGTAAAGGTTCAATATCAAATTCAGAAGATATTGAAACCTCTGCTATACAGACTAAAACAGTAACACCCGTTGTAACATATGATGAAAAAACACACAGTTCGGAAGAAAAAAATCAAACCCCTGGGTTTGGAATGATATATGCAATCATTGGATTGCTTTCGATTATATATCTTATTAAATTATCAATAAGATAATATTATATAAGGAGGTAAATATATGAACAGAAATATAAAATCAGTAGGAGTATTGGTATCATTACTTTTACTGTTGCTAGTAGGAATAGCACAAGCGACACCAGATGTACCGAATTTACTTTACGGAGATGTGACAATTAACTGTGCGGATGCTCCCACCGGAACTGTCATCGAAGCCTATATTGATGGAACTCTAAGAGGAACAATAACAACTGACATAGTAGGTGAATACGGTACTAGTGGAATCAAATTAAGTGTTTTGGGTGACAGTGCTACAGAAGAAGATGCCGTAATTTCCTTCACAATCAACGGAATTACTGCTGTAGAGACTATTCTATGGCAGCCAATGGCAGATGTGCGAGAACTCGGTCTTTCAACTATATGTGCAACACCAGGAGTAGCTATAATCTCAATCGATGATGCATCTGCTGATAGTGGATTAACTAGCACAACTCC
>JAKRWB010000620.1 GCA_022353185.1 ANME-2 cluster archaeon
TGAATGACCCTTCGCAGTAATTTTTCATAAATATCCCCACATTATATGTCTGACTACGTAATTCGTTTTTGTCTCCTGCTTCGTTGTTAGTTGGCTTAATTGTGATAAACATCGGTATAATCGCAGAAATCAATAGAATTGATACCAATATAATTACTGTTGTGTTTTCATTCAGTTTTTTATTGAATAAATATCTAAGTTCAATTATGCCTAATCCAATTAATAATGAAATAATTACCATTAAAAAAACCCTCATATAATTTGCATCCATCATAAATGGTGAAAAAAATAATGTCATTAATAGCAAAAAAATATGTTTTTGATCCAATTTTCCACGATAAAAATTATACACAAGAGTTGCAAAACCTAGTGGCAGCAATATAATTAAAATTCCACTGGCCATTGCATAATCTATACCCAAATTAAGTAAAATAACATAAGGCTCGGTCCCTTGAAAAAAATAGCCATGCGACAAAGACTCAAAACCTGGTGCATAAAATGATAAATTAAAAATTTGAGACAAAAATAAAATTATGAAAAACACCAAATATCCTACAGCTATATATCTTGAAAGTTTAAAACGGTTTAAAAATTTATACATTAAAATGCTAATTAAAAATGAAAAAAATATTATTGACGTGAAAAAAAACATGCGATGAATTGCACATAGAGTAATAAAAACAATCCCAATCAAAATGGTATATGATTTCTGTGGATTAATTAATGTGCCATTTTTATAACTTTTTAATAAAAAATACAATAGTAATGGTAAAATCGAAATAAAAAAACCACGAGCATTTAATTTCATGGTAGTCCACGTCAAAAATATTCTTGAAGTTGAAAATAATATTGCTACTGAAAATGCGAACAGATCATCATCTAGAAATTCTTTTGCGAGTATATAACTTGTAAACGCTCCAACAATTCCAAGAATTATGGATATTAGCAGAATAGAGTATTCTGTTCCAATATTAGAACTTTGTTCAATAGCCGAAAAAATAAACGATGCTCCACTTGGATATGACAATGGATATAAACCAAAAAAAGAAAGAGGATTAATAATCCAAATAGCATGGCCAGATTCTGAAATAGAATTTGCTA
>JAKRWB010000621.1 GCA_022353185.1 ANME-2 cluster archaeon
TTGTTTCCGTCAGACCGGAAAAATCGATCGTGGATGAAGTATCTTTTGAGGATTACAGGAATTCTGTTCCTCCTGTTGAGCGGGTTTTGCAGTCATTCCAGATGGAACAGTGGGGTAAAGCCATACCGATTCTTGTGAAAATGCTAGATAAACAAGATGTGATGACAGACTTGCAAAAAGAGACTATAGTTACGATTAAAACAGAAGGAGAAAAAACGAGGGATGTTATCTCGACCCGTTTATCTCAAGATGTTGCAGATTTAAGGCAGGAAATCAATCACATCAAACACACAATGGCAAAAGTAGCGAGTAAAGTAGGCGTTGAGGTTTAAAAACGCCTCTATGTGGTATTTTAAAATCATTTTTCATAGTGCGTCATTTATTTGGACTAATTTACCCCTCATTTTTATTTTTTGTTGGATATACGAACATCGTCATGGATTTGAGGGGGAACATATTTTTCATCATATCATTCACCACCACTCCCCCGATACAGATTCAGCGCAGTATAATACCCGACCAGCGTCCCGACAACTACCATAAAACTCCACTCCGGCACATGCATCACAATATACCCTGCACTAACAAACACCACAAGCATTCCTACAAAATCGTGCAAGTGTGAATCCATCAAAAGTACCTTACCCACAGCTGAATCACTCCTTTTGACCACAGCCGCACCGATACCGGTGCCTGCAAGAACTATCCCTGCACCAGCCATGTCAGATTCAACCCTGACAAACGCAGTCGCAAGCACCCCAATCCCGCAGGCAACCGCCAGTATATCAAGCGGAAGCGAGCGCGTTATCTTGTGCATGTGATTCCTCACAGACACCGCCGCGAACATGCCGATCAAGAGCATCATGAGCTTTGGATACAGTTCACCGGTGAGGACAGTAGGCGGCATTTCATCCCCGTTCGGCACGTAAGCAAAATCCTCTCCCACGATCTCGAAGAAATCGCTGTCCTGCATCCCGCCCATGTTCTTCACTGAGAAACTGATGTCCATGTCCTCTTCCTGGTGGTAGCTGGGGTTTAGGGTGATCTCATCCAAGCCAATGTTCAGGTCATCAGTACTGGCTGAGATGATATCCTCCAGCCAGATGGCGCTGTTGTCCCCTGCATCAAATAAGCGGGTTACTTGAAGTTCACAGCCTCATCGCCGTTCTCAAAGTTGAGGGAGACGGTGTCACCTTCTGATGCTGTGGCGATGTCTACTGTTTTACCGAACTTGGTTAGGGTGAACATGGCTTGTTCGTTTGCGACGTCTTCGAGGCTGAGGGTGTAGATGGAGCCGATGCGGGTGGTGGGGTAGGCGGAGGTGAGGTTGAGTTCGTTGATGTAGCCGGAGGCGTTTTTTAGGGTGATGGGACGGAGGTAGAAGTTGTCGAAGTAGCCGGTGGAGGAGTAGATTTCATATTTATTGCCTCTCCCACTCCGTTGTATGTTAGAATGTTAATCGTCTTTGTTTTGCGTAGTTTTTGCGTAATCCGGTAAGGATATATGCCTGTACCTGATAAAAGCGTGTCAGAAAATCATATATGTAATTACGTGTAATGATATTTGAGGCTGAAAGATGCAGAAGATCAAAGCTAAGATTACAGGGCGCCAGGTACATGATGTTGGTTACAGGGTACTCCTTGTGAACAAAGCGCTATCACTTGGCGTGGATAATTTTAACACGTTCAATACATATCTTGATGGTGTTCAGGCAGTCATTGTTATTATTGAAGCAGATGATGAGA
>JAKRWB010000622.1 GCA_022353185.1 ANME-2 cluster archaeon
ATAGTTGCATGTTCTAACGTCGCTCATGCTGAAATAGTCAGTAAATGGGACGTCTATGAGACAGAATTAACAACAACAAATGCATACACAAATCCTTACATAGACGTCTGGCTTAGTGCAATATTCACTGGCCCGGATGGTACTAAAATAACTATAGATGGTTTTTGGGATGGAGAAAACAATTGGAAAATTAGAATGGCTCCAACAGAAGTTGGTACATGGAGTTACATTACAAGTTCAAGTGATCCCTACCTTAATAGGCAGATAGGAAGTTTTGACGTTGTAGAGTCTGGAAAGAAAGGTTTTATAATTCGTGACCCAAATAATGCTTCTGCTTTTAAAAGGTCAGAAGGCGAGAACGTGTTCTGGATGGGCGATACATGTTGGAATTCCATGTCTGATAGAAATGGTGCGTTCCCATTTTTAACATATAAAACTTATATAGATAATCGGGCTGATCAGAAGTTTAACTTTATCAGAACTTATGTTGTTTCATTGTATGCAGATTCAACTGACAGTTCCCACTACAATGAAGGTGGAAGAGCCTTTGACCCATGGGATTCTGATAATCTTAATCCAAACTACTTCCAAGAAGTAGATAAAAGAATAGAATATGCAAATTCTAAAGGCATTACAATGAATTTGGTGCTCGGAGCCGACAGAAGATTGATGACAGATTTCTTTAGTTGGGATAATGGAAAGTTGGAACGGTATGTCCGTTATTTAGCTGCTCGTTATAGTGCATATGATATAGCGTGGGAAGGCAGAGCTGAATTTGAAGAACAGGGAATTACAACACCAGATGCTGTTGATCTTGCGAATCAGATTGGAAATTGGTTAGAGGAATATGACCCTTATGGGCATGTTCAATCAATGCATACAAACGGTTCAAATAATGAACTTGGGAACGAAAATTGGCTGGATTGGATAATGCATCAATCAAGAGATTGGGATTTGATTGTTTCTGACCGACAATACAACAAGCCGGTCATGAATGAAGAATTTTATTATGAAAACAGCGGTGCTGGAGTAACTCATGCCCATCATGTAGATGCTGATACAGTAAGAGAAGGGGCTTGGAAAGTAATGACA
>JAKRWB010000054.1 GCA_022353185.1 ANME-2 cluster archaeon
TTTCTGTTCCAAATGATACGCCTGGATTTGGGGTGGTTGCCGGGTTGTTGGGGGTTGGGATGTTGGTTGTAGTATTAAAACGAGAATGAACTTTGGCCTGAAATGCAGAACAAAATCCTAAAATTTCTGCGATATCTATATCAGTCAATGGAATAAACAACTTAAACAAAATGTCAGGTACTATCTTCACTTTCACTACTCCCTCGGTAAATCCTACCACCAATCAACTTACCCTGTCCGACCATTTGGACCATCTCCTTGCACGCTTAGGCATTAACCGCTCAGGCCATCTCGTAGAACCCGGCTTGCACTCATTAGGCAGCCCCACACCAGACTCACCTGTGTTCGTCACTGCCAACTACACCCTGTCCTTTGACGCACTGCGCTCATCTCTTGATGACTGGATGAACTGCTACATCCTGGTGCTGGATACAAAGGGTATCAATGTATGGTGTGCTGCCGGCAAGGGCACATTCGGCACCGGCGAACTGGTAAACCGTATCAACATAACCGCACTGGCCGATAAGGTCAATCATCGCGTGCTCATCCTGCCGCAACTGGGTGCTACCGGCGTTTCTGCCCATGAAGTGAAAAAATTCACAGCCTTCAAGGTAGAATACGGACCTGTGCGTGCATCAGACCTGCCCGAATATCTGAAGACACACAAAACCACTCCTGAGATGCGGGGGGTGCAATTCAACATGATAGAGCGCTTGATACTGTTCCCGGTAGAACTGGTCAAACTACTCCCGTACCTTCTGGTTATATCTATAATCCTGTACTTTGCCTCAGGCCCGCTGGCGGCCGCAGGTGCTGCCGCTGCTGTGTTGGCAGGCATTGTACTCTTCCCAATCCTGTTGCCGTTTATCCCCACAAAGGACTTCAGCAGTAAGGGGTTCATACTGGGCGGACTTGTCGCACTCCCCTTTGCACTTGCCGCATATCAGTACGGAATAGATACCACACCATGTCTACAGATCACAAAGGCCATTGCCCCCATGCTGGTCATGCCGCCAGTCACGGCCTTTTTGTCATTGAACTTCACGGGCTCCACCACATTCACTTCAGTGACCGGGGTCAGGCAAGAGATATCCACCTACACACGCGTCATGGCATTGATGTTCGCTTCAGGGGTAGCAACATTAATCATACTCGCCATATTACGAATTACGGGATGGTAAACAATGTTCGATTCATACCAGTCAAACACACTCCAATATGACCCCGTTAAGTGTATTAACTGCGGAATGTGCACCACAGTATGCCCCCACGCAGTCTTCTCACCCGGTGATAAGAAAGTCGAGCTGGCAAATTATCTCGCCTGTATGGAGTGCGGGGCATGCCAGATGAACTGCCCGACCGGCGCTATTACAGTTGAGAGCGGCGTGGGTTGTGCTTATGCCATGTTCTATGCCGCCTTAACAGGAAAGGATGAGCCCACCTGCGGTACCGGCGATGACGGGTGCTGCTGATGATATGGTAATCAAGCTGAATGTTAATCATGATAAAAGAACTGATACTAAAGAACAGGAGTTACAGACGGTTTCATCAGGAAGAAGCCATAGCACCTGAAAAACTGCGAGAACTCATCGACCTGGCCAGACATTCGGCCTCTGGCGCCAACCTGCAGCCCCTGAAATACATCCTATCCTGCGAATCCGATAAAAACAACCGGATATTTCCCTATCTGGCTGGGCCGGATACTTGAAAGACTGGAACGGGCCGGTCGAAGGCGAACGTCCGTCAGCTTACATAATTATTTTGTGCGACACTGACATCTCAAGCTCCGCCGGTGTAGACCATGGTATTGCAGCCCAGAGCATACTGCTGGGTGCGACCGAGATGGGGCTGGGCGGGTGTATTATCGGTTCCATAAAAAGAGATAGGCTTCGTGAAGCTCTTGACATACCGGCCCGTTATGAGATACTACTGGTGCTGGCCCCTGGTAAGCCAAAGGAAAAAGTTGTGCTCGAAACAGCCGGGGACAACGGAGATATAAAGTACTGGCGCGACAGTGAAGGTATACACCACGTACCGAAACGGCACCTTGATGATACCATCCTGGATATTTAATTCTCTCTGCTGTCCTTTTTAGTTCAACCTGGACTTTCTCTTGAACCGACCCACATGGGTCAGGAACACATCGATACCCTGCTTCACCAGCGAATTGAATTTATCGTCACGCATAACCGCACGGTTGATGGACTCATCCATCTCTAAGGAGATGCCGGAAATAGGGTAGATGAAACTGAGAATGCTTTGCACACTCTGCTACGTCTGCGGTTTAAAGATCACATAAATCCATACGGTTGGCTGCCACCCTGCTGTCCAGTCGGGCAGCGGTGGCAATGGCAGTTATGCACAATTTTTTTATTATTAAGCTAATTGAGCTGCGTTAACTGTTCCTGATTTTTCATTTACTGCCATATATTCTGCAAATGAATTTGATTCTGGAATCGGCAAGTTATCTTCAAGCAATATTCCTTAAACGAAACATATCAGTTAAATTTATATTGTAATATCGCTTCAGCTCATTTTAATTCCTTGTTAAGTCTTGTATGAAAATCCAGTATTAATTTAGGAGACTTTTTAATATTTCCTGATTTTATCAACTTTAACATTTTCAACCTAATGTTGACATTTAAACATTAAAGAAAACTTTATTAATGGCCAATAATTAATGTATATGTATGTCAAAAGGCAACATATGTATCAATAAATCAATAACTAAAGAAGTAGTGGATGGAAAAATCTTACTGGACATTCCAGAATTCGAACATGATAGAGAAATGTTTCCGTTGTTCACAGTAATTCCTCCAACACACTTTTCTGTGTGTGGAAGCAAATTACGACTAAACGAGAATTGCGATCGATCCATAATTTCAAGCTATGGTATCATAGTTTGCCCTACCACTTACTGGATGAGAATGTTTAAGTAGATTTGAATATTATTTC
>JAKRWB010000623.1 GCA_022353185.1 ANME-2 cluster archaeon
TGCGGTACCTCATCCATGAATGTCCGGCAGTTATTATTAATATTATCGATGCCACCAGGCTTGCCAGGAATCTCAACCTTACACTGCAGTTGCTTGAGATAGACATACCCATGGTAGTTGCATTGAACCAGGTAGATGCGGCCGAACAGATGGGTATCAAAATCGACGTGGAGGCACTGGAAGAAGAACTGGGTGTGCCAGTAATTCCTACGATTGCTATTCGTGGTAAGGGAATCGATACAACCCTTCACAAGGCAATTGAAGTGGTACGGCCTCCGCCGGTTGACTTGCATTTTGGCAGGTATAAGCGGTGCCAGCGGCGTGGTGTGAGATATGATGACCACGTGGAAATGGCTATTGAAAATATGCAGGATAAAATGCCTGACATAAGCCGTGGCATCTGTATCCGGGCCCTTGAAGGGGACCGCGATTTCATTGAAGGTTTTTGCGAAAATCCCAGTCAGGTGCTGGAAGCGGCCAATATACCGCCTTTGATTGAGGAGAGCCACGGCCAGCCTATCAAAGATACCATCACCAAGGACCGCTACGGGGAAGCTGGTACTATTGAACAGACCATCCAGGAAAAGCAAATGGTACCGAAGAAATTCATTGACAGGTTAGATGGAATACTGACATCAAACCGCTGGGGGTTGCCTATATTCGCCATTTTGATGCTGTTCATGTTCTATATAGTATTCAAGGTTGGCGGGTATCTGGAGATACTTATCATAGACATTTTTGAGACGTACTTAATAACTCCGGTGGAACTGGCATTAAGCGGGCTGCATCCGCTGGCCGTCAGCGCTATTATATTCGGGCTGCTTGGTGTGGAGGCGGGGCTTGCTATTGTGATACCTTTTATTGGTACGTTCTATATCTTCATGGCTCTGATGGAAGATTCAGGTTACCTGCCCAGGGTAGCATTTCTGCTTGACATGTTCATGCATAAGTTAGGACTGCACGGCCGCGCCATAATCCCCTTGCTGCTTGGATACGGATGTAATGTCCCGGCTATTATGGCGGCCCGTACACTGAACACCCGCAGGGAGCGGGTTATCACTATAGCCATGATAGCTTTGACACCCTGTTCTGCACGGACAGTGATTATAATGGGGCTTGTGGGTGCTTTTGTAGGATTCTGGGCAGCCGTTTCAATTTATCTCATCGAACTGGTCATCATATTATTGACCGGGTGGATGCTGGGCAAGGGGCTGTCAGGTGAGCAGATGGGCTTTATAATGGAGATGCCGCCACTGCGGACCCCTGAAATCCGGGTTATAGTAAAAAAGACCTGGATGAGGATGAAGGGTTTTGTCTATGTGGCTTTCCCGATACTGATAGTAGGCAGTAGTTTCCTTGGTGTTGTGGATACCCTGGGCCTGCTGGATTCGTTCGAGGAGATATCAAAGCCGATATTTGTGGGCTTTTTAGGATTGCCGGCATTCGCTGCCACAGCTTTCATCTTCGGTATTCTGCGCAAGGAGATGGCACTGGAGATTCTGGCTGTGCTGGCTGGTACGGCGGTGTTCATTGATGTGATGACGCCTCTGCAGATATACGTCTTTGCGTTGGTGGCGACTATCTATGTCCCGTGTGCAGCGACTATTGCAGTGATAGGTAAGGAACTGGGATGGCGCGATATGGTGCTCATCTCCGGGTTCACCATTGTACTGTCAATCTTAGTAGGTGGTATTGCCAACTACCTGGGGCTGGCGCTGCTTTGAAATTATAGTGGAAAACCAAACAATGACAAATGCTAAAATCCAGTTATTCCAAAGAATATATCAGATGCAGATGCGACTACAAATATGTGTAAATCCGTGAAATCCGTGTCTTTTTATTTTTCCTGACACGGATTAATGCTGATTAACACCGATTTTACCTAAAGTCGGTGTCTGAAAAATAACTGGAAAATGGGACAGTATCCCTGCAAATTAAGATTGAATAGAT
>JAKRWB010000624.1 GCA_022353185.1 ANME-2 cluster archaeon
ACTTCAAATTGTCCAAGTTCTACATCATGAAGAAGAATAGAATTTACTAGCTCAGCATGCAAGGCAAGATCTTCAATTAGATTTCCTATTGTATCCCTGTGGTGGCCTGTTATTCGTTCAATCGATCTGATACCATTTTTCTTCACAAGATGTTTGCAGATGTTGATTATCTCGGGTTTCGAAAGATGTTTATGATATAATGGAGTTCCCTTAGTTTCCATGAAAAAGGTCTTGCAGTGATGACAATAATATCTTTGATGACCTGTGCTGTACTTACCACGTTTGATTATATCTTTACCTTCTTCTTTTAGATAATACGTGCATTTCTCATTCTGGCATATTACTTTGATTTCTCCACGAGGTCGAACCATATTTATCACAAATATGATATACGATTCTAAATTAGATTAAGTATCGTAATTAAGGACACTACCATAAATTTTATTTATAGTTCTGGCATTATTAAGCGTTATGACAAAACCAGGATACACTCACTTATTAATATCAATATTTTTACATAGTGGTTTGAAAGAGAAAGACAGAGGGCAAGAAATAAGTATCGGTAGATATATTCAAAAACCAATTGAAAATGAAGGCACTACGGCTCATAACCGGGCGGCCACCGGTTTAAATCCGGTCAGGCCCATATTTACATTAAAACCATTATAACAAGGTGGAATTCGAATTAAGACAATTAGCACATCAGAAGGAATAGGCGGTCTGCTGAATACATTCCGTCAAATAAGTACAGACTCAAAGAAAATAACCTTCATTGGCACTCCCGGTTTTTGCACTCCATTTGCTGAACTATTGTCGTTCGTGATACGGGGTGAAAATAAGGAACTGGTCTTCATACCCAATACATCAGTGGATTTGGCAAAATCTATCATATCCACACCCCAAGGCATGCAACTTGGTGATGCGGCCGACCCGACAGCTGATACTGTGGTATTGCTTGGCGGGCTTGCAATCCCAAAAATGAAAACTGATGTAAATGAAATCAAAAAGATTATTGACGACATCACCAACCCGGATAACCGAACGATAATCGGTGTATTTTTCATGAGCATCTTCCAGGAAACAGGATGGACAAAGGTCATAGACTTTGACTATCTCCTTGATTCACATATGAAGAACACAACAATGGAAAAATAACACTAACCATTTTTCGGGTAAGAATATTAATTACCTTTCAGAGCATTAAGTACTCATAGTGCCCGGTAAATCATTATCGGGTAAAAAAACACTTATGTTGTATAAATTATGGTATCAATAGCTATTATCGGAGGAGAAAGCTCAGGCAGGAGTTCACTTGCCGCAAAGCTTGGCAAAAAAGGAAATGAGACCGACATTACCATGTATGACTTTGCCAAAGGCGAGCAGATACTTACTATCATAGACCCATCTGGATATCCGGCATCCCCTAAACCCTTAATGACAGCACTTGCCATGGCCGACATGGTATTGCTTTGCATCCCGCCCAAGGGTATGGATGCGGCGGCCGGGGAGTGTGTGATAGCCATTGACCTGCTGGGTATCAAACAGGGTATCGTTGTACAGACCATGGCTGATAAGTCAAATCCCTATGAACTGCAGGAGAACGCTAATAAGTTCAGGGCAATGCTAAAAGACACAACTGCCCGGGACTGGGATATCATGGCTGTTTCCACCAGCACTTTTGAGGGAATGGAAGAGTTGAAAGAGGGTATTAACAATCTTGGTGCGAAAATTGCCACGCTCCATCTCCAGACAGCAGCCCAGTCCCCCAGGGTGATGATAGACCATTCATTTAATGTGAAAGGCATAGGTTCAGTAGTGCTGGGACGAGTGACAAGGGGCACCATTCATAAGCATGATAAACTTACCATTTATCCAATAAAACGGGACATGGAAATCCGTAGTATACAAATGCACGATATCGATGTGGCATCGGCACCATCCGGTTCACGGGTAGGCCTGGCCCTGAAAGGCGTCCAGGCAAAGGAAGTGAACAGGGGACATATCATATCAGCTGAAGAGGTGTGCTCCGATGATATTGAACTTGAGTGCAATGTCTCACGTTTCAGTCCTGGATTGGCAGTAGGGAGCACATTGCATGTGTACGTTTCCCTCCAATCCAGCCCTGTGAAAATATCAGGGATCACTGTGGGCGGACAAAGTGTACCTGAAGTAACGGCTGGCAGCCAGTGCAGGGTTCACATAAGTATTGAAGAGGAACTGGCCTTTAGTACGGAAGATACATTCATTATATCGGACCTGAACAAACCTCGACAGCGATTCATTGCCGCGGGGTTGCTCCCCCGGACCCAGGGGGCGGGGGCTTGAGCGAGATTGCCGTATTGTGTGACGATGTGGCTGAGGCTGTGGCCCGGGCAATAAAGGAACTGGTGGGAACTCAAAAAGGAAACCGTGTTGTGGGTATGGGCGCAGATGGAACTCCTTCCAAGTTGATCGATATTGTCGCCGAGGATGCCGCATTGGAGATACTGGCATCATCAGGTATTGACATGAAGGTGGTATCTGAGGAAAAAGGTAGTTTCGCCTATGGGGAGCGGCCGGAATTTACTGTGGTGTTAGACCCACTTGACGGCACCTTCAATGCAACCCGCAATATTCCCTTTTATTCAGTTTCTATAGCCATTGGAAATAATGACCTTTCAGATATTAGATATGCTAAAGTGTTCAACCTTGCCAACGGTACGGATTTTACTGCATCCCTGGGAGAAGGTGCGCTGTGCAATGGCCAGGAGATACAAACTTCTTCGGTGAACAGGATGCAGGATCTAACAGTGGCTACCTATGCATATGACAACGGCTGGGATGTGTTAAAACGCCTGGGCAGGCAAGTGCGCCGTATTCGTACCCTGGGCAGCGTGGCGCTGGAACTATGTTACGTGGCATCGGGCAGTTTTGATGCTTTTGTGGATACCCGCAATAGGCTGCGTATGATGGATGTTGCGGCCGGTTTACTTATAATTAAGGAGGCGGGTGGTAAGGTGACTGACGGACAGGGAAATCTGCCAAATGGTGAACTGAGCGTCATTGATAGGGTAAACATTGTAGCATCAAATGGTATTATCCATACCGCACTTGAAAAAACAATAGGGTTATAATACGTAACAGATTATACTATTTTTAATATCGTAAAATGGAAGGGTTTGAAGGGGAAATCGATGATAAAAAAAGTAGGAGTGGTCTCCCGTTGCGATAAGCCCGGCGCTGTGGGTATTGCAAGAGAGATTATTGAGCACCTTCGGGAAAAGCTTGACGTTTTTGTGGACCCGGGTACGGCCTTTGAACTGGGTATGGAAGGTTTACCTGTAGGTCAGATGCGTCAGGAGGGGGTGGATTTAATTATTGCCGTGGGTGGGGACGGTACTGTACTCAGGGCCATACAGCACATGGATGACCCACTGCCGGTTATGGGTGTAAATATGGGTACTGTGGGTTTTCTTGTGGACGTAGATGCAGAAGAAGCATTGCAGACCATTGATTCCATCCTTACCGGATTCCAGGTTGATGAGAGGTTCCGTCTGGATGTATGGATAAATGATGCAAAACTTCCATCTGCTACAAATGAAGTGGTCATCATTACTGCCCACCCTGCCAAGATACTTGCCTATAAAGTTTGGGTAGATGGGATCAAACTGGAAGAATTGAGGGCAGACGGACTGGTCATTGCCACGCCCACCGGTTCCACTGCATACGCCATGAGTGCCGGGGGTCCCATTGTAGACCCAAGGGTAGATGCCACAGTAGTAGTGCCGCTTGCTCCATTCAAACTGTCTTCACGTCCGTGGGCCATACCAGGCAATAGCAAAATAAAAGTGGAACTGCTTTTGCGTAATAAAGAAGCAGTGGTAGTAGTGGACGGACAGTCTTCACAAAGTATTTCTTCAAACGATATTATAAGGATTGAAAAGGCAGCCAACCCGGCACGTTTCGTACGCATCAAGGATAATGGTTTTTACGATAAGGTAAAAAGTAAATTATATTGAATAAAACATTTAGACTTAATTTAGGTTACAGCGTAAAAGGAACAGGTAATATCAATGATAATCGCAGTTTCAATAGGAGGGTCAGTGTTGACAAGCGACCTAGACCCAGAGAGGATACAGAAGTATGCGGATAGCATCAAACAGCTTGCAAAGGACCATACTGTTTATGTGATTGTTGGGGGTGGCAGAGTTGCCAGGGAATATATCAAAACTGCAAGGGTGCTGGGTGCCAACCATGCGGAATGCGACGTTATCGGCATAGATATTACCCGCATCAATGCCAGGCTCCTGATCTCAGCCCTGGGTAGTCGTGCATACATCGAACCTGCCACCAGTTACCCTGAAGCTGCAAAGGCGGCCCTTACAGGGCAGATCGTGGTGATGGGTGGTTTGATACCTGGTCAGACCACTGATGCAGTTTCAGCGGTCCTGGCAGAGTACGTGGGTGCTGACCTGCTCATCAATGCTACATCAGTAGACGGTGTATATTCGGCAGACCCGAATACAGATAAAGATGCAACAAAATTCGATACCATGACACCTGCCCAGCTTGTGGATGTAGTGATGAAGATTGATATGGTCGCAGGTTCCAATTCACCTCTGGACCCCCTGGCCGCTAAGATCATACAGCGTTGCGGTATCAAAACCATTGTGATAGATGGAAGGGAACCGAACAATATCATTGAGGCTGCTGTGGGGCGGCACAGCGGCACGCTGATTTCCAGTTAATCAATTAAATCCGGTTAATCAATTAAACCGAATATATCCATTTTCCGACACAATACCAAAATCCAGTTATACAATGAAATAGGTCAAATGCAGAGGCGACTATAAATCTGTGTGAATCAGTGAAATCTGTGTCTACAAAAATAATAAGACACAGATTTCACTGATTCACACTGATTTTACCTAACGTCAGTTTCAACAAAATAACTGATTTTTGGAACAGTGCCTCATTTTCCATTCATGTGATGTTATGAGTTCCGGACTAGACCCCAGCAAAATCAGTTTTTCATACCCGCCCCCGACCAGCGACATGTCTAAATTTGCTAATACTCTGGTTGACATGGGATTTACTGGCTGGGAGTTGGTTTGTGACAGGCGCCAGGGACCGGATGAATTAAACATTAAAGAGGTAGCATCGGTCCTTGAGACTACTGACCTGAACATTACCGTTCATCTCCCATTTTCTGACCTGAACCTTGCCAGTCTCAATGAGCCTATCTGGAACGAAACCCTGCACCAGATGAAGGAATGGATACAGCTTATGTCGCCCTACTCAAAACTGGCTGTGGTACATCCTGGCCATCTTTCCCCGCTGGGTATGCAGCTACCTGACCTTGCATGGCAGCGCAACATCCAGGGGCTCCAGCAATTATGCGACTATGCGGCCCGGTTCGACATGACCATCGGGGTGGAGAATATGGTCAACATGGAATTCATATTTGGCAAGTATGCCGAGGAAATGTTGGGTATGATAGAATCGGTTGACCGGGATAACCTTGGGATGACCTTTGATGTGGGACATGCCAACACCAATAAAGCCGTATCTTCATTCCTTGAAAAGTGTCCCGGTAAAATTGTGCACGTGCATCTTCATGATAACAAAGGACGCAGGGACGAACACCTGCCTCTGGGTGAAGGTTCCGTTGATTGGGCTGCTGTGACCGGAAAACTTTCAAAACTTGATGTCAGGTACGTGCTGGAGTCCCGCACATTCGAGTTCGCCCAGCAGAGTCTTGATTATCTTCGGGCACTTTAAACCAAACATTTTATATCTTTTTAGAGAAGAGTATTCAGGGATTACCATGCCTGAATATTGGGACCCACTTATTGAGAGAATGCCGGTTGACGAACTGATAAAAATACAGGAAGATAAACTGAAGCAACTGGTCAGATACGTGTATGACCATTCTCCTTTTTACAGGAAACGATTTGATGAAGCAGGGGTTTCACCTGATGACATACAGTCCCTCGCGGATGTTAAGAAACTTCCCTTCACTGTAAAACAGGACCTGCGGGACACATATCCTACCGGTATGTTCTGTGTACCCCAAAAACAGGTTGTCCGCTATCATGCATCCAGCGGCACCACAGGTAAACCTACGGTTGTGGGATATACTGAAAATGATGTGAAAGAATGGAGTACCTCCCTTGCAAGGGGTCTGACCTCCATTGGTGTGGGCCGGGGGGATGTGGTCCAGGTAGGTTACGGGTATGGCCTGTTCACGGGCGGGCTGGGATTGCATTATGGTACAGAAATGGTCGGAGCAAGTGCCATTCCTACCAGTTCAGGAAATACTGAACGACAGATAGAACTGATGCAGGATTTGGGTTCCACTGCTATCGCTTGCACACCGTCATATTTCCTTCACATTAATGAGGTCACCAAGAAAATGGGTATCAGTATAGCAAATGATACAAAATTGAAATACGGTTTATTCGGGGCCGAGCCGTGGTCTGAGGAGATGCGGCGCAGGATAGAAGAGCAGACCGGCATCAAGGCGTACGATATTTTCGGGACTTCCGAAATCAGTGGACCACTGTTCACTGAATGTACGTACCAGGACGGCATACATATCTGGGCAGACCAATTCTTAATTGAGGTGATTGACCCGATGACCGGTGAGCCATTACCTGATGGAGAAAGAGGGGAGCTGGTCGTGACCACGCTGGTCAAGGAAGCTTTGCCGCTTATACGTTACCGCATCGGGGATCTGACCATCATTAACAGCGAGCCCTGTAAATGCGGGAGGACGCATCCGCGCATCATGCGTATCCTGGGCCGGACCGATGATATGATAATCGTGAGAGGTATCAACGTGTTCCCGGGACAGGTGGAAGCTGTACTGATGGGCATACCAGAAGTGGCTGAACACTACCAGCTTATAGTTGAGCGTGAGGGTGAACTTGATAGGCTTACGGTCCAGGTTGAAGTGACCGAGAATGTGTTCAGTGATAAGATATCTGACCTGATGAAGCTTGAGAAAAAGGTAGGTAAGGCACTTCACACTGTACTGAACATCACAGGAAAAGTTGAACTTGTGGAACCGGGAACCATCCCGCGGTCCATGGGTAAGGCACAGAGAGTTATTGACAAGAGGAACATATGATTGGGGGTGTATTAAATGGAAAATAAATTGATCAAACAGATATCCATATTTGCAGAGAACAAACCAGGCAGGCTGGAGGAGATCACTAAGCGGCTTAAGACCGCAAACATCAATATCAGGGCATTTACCATTGCAGAGGCGGGTGATTTCGGAGTGCTGCGCATGGTGGTGGACAAGCCGGATAAGGCACACGGTGTGCTGCATGATGCCGGGTTCACGGTCTCTGAGACCGATGTGCTTGGTGTAGAAATGAGCGATTCCCCTGGCGGCCTGCATGATATTGCAACCGTGCTTGGTGCCAATAATATTAATGTGGACTATGCCTATGCTTTTGCCACTGCAACCGAGAATGCACTATTGATAATCAGGGTGGATGATATCAGCAATGCCATAAAAGTGCTCGACAGGGCCGGTGTGGTGCTTATTGGAATTGAAGATGTGAAATAAAGTTTATTATTTTAGTGTGACTTTCAAAAAGCAAGGGAAAAAGTGGCTATGGCACTTACAAAGGAGAATGCATTATATATCATGGGCGGAAAGCATGTGGTGCGGACGAAGATAGAAATTGTCCTTAGACGAACACCCATGCAAATCTTAAGTTCGGCAAAGTTGTAAAATCGGAGTATTGACAAAACATTTGAATATATCAATGGAGAAAATTAATATGAGAGTATGTATACCAAGTTTTAAACCAGGTGGGCTGAATGCCCCCGTTTCTGAACATTTCGGACATTGTGAGATATTTACTTTAGCTGATATTGATGGTGACAAAATCAAAGACGCATGGCCTCTTTCCAATGAATATGAAGGAGAACACAGCTGTGAGATCCCAGTTCAGAGAATCCTCAATGAGAAAGTAGAATGTATGATTGTAGGTGGTATCGGTCGTGGACCCATGATGGGATTCCAGCAGCTTGGTATTAAAGTTTACAGTGGTGCGTCGGGAACTGTTGAAGATACCTTGAACCAGTTCATAGAAGGTGCTTTAAAACCTGCAGGAAATGAAAATCTCTGCCAGGGTGGATGTCATTAATCCTAATCGTTATAC
>JAKRWB010000055.1 GCA_022353185.1 ANME-2 cluster archaeon
CGACACCAGAAAGATAGGGTCGTTTCAGGACCACTTTCAGACCTCATACTGATCTTTGATTTCAATTCGAACACCGATATCGCCCCACCATGATACTTTGTTTAATCCGGCTTTTTTTCTCTGCTCCATTCGTTTCGCAAGCTCTGTTTTTATACCATAACGATCTCCATCCAAAAAGATCAATAGTAAATCCCCGGAGTCATGACGACTCAATTCACAATTCTGATTGCTGAACATGCTTGTTCGGATGGTGGACAAAACACATTTCCAGTCTTCAGGGCTTTGCCATTCACGGCAGCACAGGATAGATCGAAAATAATCAATAGTCATCCTGGCAAGCATAACGCAATAATAATGGGCTTCCACCTTTTCAGGCGACGTTCCTGTGGGCCTATTCAGGAAGTAGTTTTCTATCAGATCCTTGATGCCTGTTTCAACCGGCCACCGGATGTGGTAGGAGTTCAGAATTTTCACAGGGCTGTAGTCGGTGTGGGTGCTGCCAAAGCAGCGCGTTTCCATGGTTTCTTTGTTCTGTTTCACTATAAACCGAAACTCCTTGCCGGTTTCGGGCAGGACGAAATCACGGCTCGTAATCCGATAGTCTTTTTCATAGTCCTGCCACTCCTCCTGCTTGATGGTTTCTTCCTTCCACTTTTTAATTTTTGGGTTCTGTTTCAAGCACATGGTGATATCGGACTCAGAACGGACCATGAGATAGACAAGCTGCTTTTCACCGGTATATTCGGAGTCGGCATAGATTTCTTCAAGGACATCAATGTCAATGATTTTAAAAAGGTTGTCTTCGCAGAATCTATACAGTGCAGAGGGGGCACGAGACCTGCCTTCACAATAGGCGATATTGATGATGGTGTTGGTCATGCTATCCCAGATAATCTGAGGACGGTGAGCATATACCAGATCGCCTTTTTTATCCGGAGATTTTGACAATGCCTTATCACCCGGAAATCTGCTGTCACATGGATCACAATGATAATCAATGGCGATGTGTTTGCCTTCAATGATGTTGAGTTCCTTGGCCCTGCGGGATGCATCATTGCGCAACGCCTGCAGATGCTCAAACCGCAGTGTATCAAAGGAGTCATAGAAGCGGCTCTTGGTCGGATTCAACGACAAGCCTGCGGCAATAGCCACGGAGCGATCCGAGTTCATGGTATAGTCATGGATAGTGGGGAAGCCTGCGATGATGCGCAGGACATTCACAATGATGTTGTTTGTGATGTCGACAGGCTGAAAATTGCTTGGACCATAGGTGTGCAACGCTTCCACAACGCCCATCTGATCCAGGAAAGGCGCAGCAATAATGGCTCCAGGATTGCTGATTACAACCTTCCGGTGGGATAGCGTCTTGATAAAACGGCAAAACGACAGGTTTACCTTAAGTCTTGCCTTGGCAATCAGATCCGGCATCCGTGATTTAATCGACTGCTTCATGTCGGACTCTTTGTGACGGACTTTAGCGGGAACCGGGCTGGAGAGAACACCCCGGATAAGAACCGGTTTTTTAAACCGGGACAATCCCCAGCGTTTATACACTTTCTGAACATTGGCCTTTGAGCACTTCAGATTTAACTTTTTGATCATTTTAGTGGTCGACAGGGATGTATCCATCAATCGTTGCTCAATGATCTGAAGCTCAAGTTCCGAAGAAATTTTTTCTCCTGTTCGTCCCTGCTGTACAAGGTCCACAAGACCCCAGATACCGTAAATCATATACCGATTTTTGAGCACATAAAAACGATTTGGAGAGATGCCGAATGTGGTGAGAACCGGTCGAATTTGTCGTTTCTTCGGGCATTGAAAAAGGGTCTTCATCAACTCCACTCGTTGTTGAAGATGGTCTCGGTTAAAGTTGAGAAAGGTCTTTGCCCTTTGTTTTGCATCATGCATGTCTGTCTTCTTGGTCTTCTGTTTTGCCACTGAGTTGAGGATATGCTGAAGACCTTTAAAATACTCGATATCTTTCTTATTCATGCGTTGTCCGTATCCGTGGCATCGTTGTAGCAGCCGAATCTGTTCCAGATCGGCTCCGGGTATCTCAAGGGCTTCAGCAAGGCGCAATGCATGGCTGGACCGTTCGTGTGGACGAGATGATTTGATCAGAACAATGAGCTGTTCAAGCCGAGAATCAATATTGGCAAAGGAAAGTTCCGGCAGCAGCCCCACAGCCCCATAATCAATGAATGAGGTCTCCCACTCCTTCAATGTCTGCCTGCTTACGCTGTGAGAATCAGCAACGGCCCGTTGGGTTTTGCGATCAACCCAGACACGACAAAGCGCATCATAGGATTTAAAAAACGGTTCATCTTCATATTCAAACGGCACGGAGGACTGAGAATGGGCCAGAGCAGATCTAACTCGGAATGGAATTTGTGCAAAGTAGTTCCATGTTGAATCCGTTAAAACCATGATATCTGTATACCTCAAAAAGTATTCGATTTGGACAAATTTATCCACTAAGTATATAATGGAAATAGTAACCCAAATTTTGCTAAATTTCAAGGTGTTTTTGGTTTTTTTTAAGAAAAAAGATTGGAATGACACGTTTTGCAGATTACTCATAGAGGATAACGGAATTTCGAAAAAATAAATTTTTCATTTATAATCAATTAGTTATAGCTTGAATTAAAGTTTTTTTGCCAACAAAAAAGAAGTCAAAGATAGCGGCCTTAAGGTGGTTGCTTTTTCCCCTATACAGATATGTTGAAAAACATATGATTTGGTAGATACTGATATTTGGAAAAAATATTGGAAGGTTTTTTCTTGAATTCCTTTAAAGACGGTAGTATTCAAGGGTTTGATAGGCTTGGGTTTTAAATCTACATTATTGTTTTATCAGTGTTGAATTATCGTTTTATGGCACTCCCACGTACCTGGAAAAGTCTGAATATTGATCCCGTTCCGCCATGATTTGTGCAGAAAGGCTGTAGAATCTCGCTGACAGCCTTTCATCCTGTGCAAGAGCCATGTCGGTCAAGGCCCTGGCAATGCGGCCATTGCCGTCTTCAA
>JAKRWB010000625.1 GCA_022353185.1 ANME-2 cluster archaeon
TTCAGGGTAACCACATCTGCATCCTCTCCCGACAATCCCATCACTTCATAGGGGCACAGGCCACTGCAATGCCCTGCCAGTTCGTCAGGGTAGATTATTGTATCTTTTAAGTCGCGGACTGTTTGCAATGCCTTTCTTGAACTGCGGAATTTGATTTCCCCGTCAAAATAATACGCTTCCTTGGCCTGCAAATAGTGTGGACAGCAGGAACGCTCACCACCTCTCTCGTCTATTAGTGAATCGAGCAGTGCATCATCTTTTGACGGGTCATAGACCGCATCATTCCCCTTACCTGATGCCAGCATGTACTCCCGCATCCTGGATTCCAGGAGTTGCCTTGTCATTATCTTCAGGATATCGCAGCCCCTGTAAACGCTATCAAGTTCGTCCCGCAGCAGGCAGGTCTTGTCCTTGCCTACCAGGTATGCAATCTTCGGCCGCTTGTTGGTGTTCGTGCGTATCTTCTGTATCTCGTCCAGGTAAATGGATACCTGGCTTATGGTACGTACTGCCACTACGATGCGATTATCTCCCCGCGATGCAAGGAGGGCTGACAGGATGCTGGTCTTGCCGCTGCCAGTGGGCGCATCCACCATCAATACACTGTGACCACCCATGCGGGCCGCCTCAGCCGCCTTCTCCAGCATTTCGCGCTGGTTGGGCCTGTATTCAGGATAAGGGAACCAGCGGTCGATATCGTCATCCAAGTATCAGCACATCCCCACAAAATTCTCGAGCATCTTTAGCCCCAGGTCCCCGCTCTTCTCGGGATGGAACTGGGTGCCCATCACGTTGCCCGCTTTATTGACAACTGCGGCGGCAAACTCAATACCGTACTTACATGACGCCAGTACGGATTCGGGGGCACAGTCTGCATAGTAGGAATGCACGAAATAGACATAGGTCTCCTGGGGTATGTCCTTGAAAAACCTGTGGTCGCTTTTGATATTCAGCGAGTTCCAGCCCATGTGGGGTACCTTTCCGACTGAGGATGGGAACCGGACCACATTTCCTGGCACCAGGTCCAGGCCATCGGTCAGTCCTCCTTCTTCTGACCGACTCAGGAGCATCTGCATCCCGAGACATACCCCGAACATGGGTTTTCCGGATGCTGCCACATCCTGCACCTCGGACTTGAGGGGGGCCAGATTCTGCATGGCATCATGGAATGCACCCACGCCGGGCAGTACCACGGCGTCAGCCCTGTGCATGGCTGCCGGGTCAGTGGATATGGTGACGTCGGCTCCGGCATGTTCCAGGCCGCGCGTGACGCTTCGCAGGTTGCCCAGGCCGTAGTCGATGATAACTATGTCTGTCATTGGTACCTGATGGATTTGAGGATAAATAAATGTGAGGATGGTTAGGTTTTTGCTGTTATAGTTAAAAACGTAACTTTTATAACTAATTGGCTGCATAAAGCTCCATATGGCAAGGCCAGAAAATATCACAATTGTACGGCATATTTCCTCCGAAGAACTTCTTAAAAGATTGAAATCTTTAGAAAAAGATGTAAAAGTATTGCAGAGGTTATATTTTATAAAATATCGTTATGAAGGAGCTACGGTTGAAGATGCAGCTAAGCGTGTAGAAATATCAAAACCAGTGGCT